>JBJMGO010000119.1:0-10735 GCA_045807825.1 Pyrinomonadaceae bacterium
AACACAGGGGTTGTTGTGCCTATCGGTGTTTTTCCTACAAGGGCTGAACACAGCCAAAAAGAGGTGAAAATGAATCAATCTACGAGTATTTGGATTATCCAAATCGCGGTCATTCGGCGCGATATGAGCTACTGGGGAAAACTGAGGGAGGGGCTAACGGTCGCGGGGCTCGATATTGTAGCTTTTGATCTTTGAATTGAGGGTCGTTGCGTTGAGGCCGAGGAGGCGGGCGGCGCGGGATTGGTGGCCGCCGGTCTGGTCGAGGGCGCGGCGGATCAGGTCGATCTCGAATCTTTTGACCTCGTCGTAAAAGTTGATCCCGCGTGCGATGTCGATGCTCGTCGACGCCCCCTCGCTGTCTGCAACCATCTTCATCGCGAGTTCAGGATCGCGAACCTCGGGCCGGAGGCATTCGACCGTGATCTTGCTGTCCGGTGCGATGACGACTGCTCGCTCGATGACGTTCTCGAGTTCGCGGACATTACCCGGATAGTTGTAGTTCTCGAGAAGCGAGAGCACCTCTGGATCGAGATTTGTCGAGATCTCTCGTCCGTTCTCCTCGGCGTACTTGTCGATAAAGTGCTGGGCAAGCGGAAGGATGTCCTCGCGACGCACACGCAGCGGTGGCAGCTCGATCGGCACGACCGACAGACGAAAGTAAAGGTCCTCGCGAAACGTGCCGTTTCGCACCGCCTCCTTCAGGTCGACGTTAGTCGCCGCAACGATACGGACATCGACCTTCATCGGGACGGTGTCGCCGATGGGCGTGAATTCGCGCTCTTGAATGACACGCAGCAGGCGAACCTGCGTCTCCGGACGGATGTCGCCGATCTCGTCGAGAAAGATGGTACCGGTATCGGCGACTTCAAAAAGCCCTTTCTTCGCGGCGATCGCACCGGTGAACGCGCCCTTTGTGTGGCCAAAGAGCTCGGACTCCAGAAGGTCCGATGGAATATTCGAGCAATTGACAACGACGAAAGGCTGACCAGAGCGCGGGCTCGACTCGTGGATCGCCTTTGCGACGAGCTCTTTACCCGTACCGCTCTCGCCCGTGATTAGGACAGTTGAGCGGGCGGGAGCGACACGTTCGACGAGTCGAAAGACATTCTCCATCACCTCTGAGCGACCGATGAAGCCCTCGCGGTTGACGGAGCGGACCATCGCCTGCCGGAGGACCTGACGTTCCTCTTCCTTGCGGCGTTTTTTGATGCCGCGGGCGACAAGGGCGAGGATCTGTTCGTTTTGAAAGGGTTTGCGAATTACGCCGGACGCGCCTTTTTCCCAAGCGGAGATCGCCGTGTCGAATGTCGCATAGGCAGTGACCATCAGCACGACCGCCTCGGGGTCGATCTTAATGATCTCCTCGAGCGCGGTGAGTCCGCCGACGCCAGGCATCGACACGTCCATCAAAACAACGTCGTAGGATCTGGTCGAGTAATTCTCGATCGCCTCTTCGCCGGTCTTCGCAAGCTCCACCTTGTAGCCCGCGCCCGAGAGGATCGTCTCGAGCACGTCTCGCATGATCTCTTCGTCATCGCAGATAAGGATGGAGCCCTTCTTAGCCATAAACAATGAATACTACCGCAGCGACAAGGCCAAAAGCGAGAGAGCTTGGATGCGGTGATCGTGCGGCAGGGTTTGTCGGAGGGCAACGTCTAAAGCGGGGTAAGTACCTTTTTCACCTAAACTTTGCGGAAAGCCTGACGTACTATCTTTACAGATAAACAAGTCCGCGATCCGATCGGTAAACACATCGCGAGGCTGCGTATAAAATGGCAATTTCGAAAACAGGAAAGGTACTTCTCATCCTTGGCGGCATCGCTCTCGTGCTGATCATTGCGGCGATCATCGCGGGGATCTTTATCGCCCGCTCGATGGGCGAGCCTAGCGTTCCAAAGAACAGCGTTCTCGTACTCAACATCTCAGGGTCGCTGCCCGATTACGTGCCGGACGAGCCGCTGGCGAAGGCTTTCGGCATCAAGCAAAAGCAGTCGTTCACGAGCTTGATGACGCAGCTTCGCAAGGCGAAGGTCGACGACCGCATCGGTGCGGTTTTGCTCGACATCGATATGCCTAACCTTGGCTGGGGCAAGGCTGAGGAACTGCGGGACACGATCAAGGATTTCAAGACATCAGGGAAACCCATCTACGCGTGGATGGAGATGGGGACGAACAAGGACTACTACCTTGCGACTGCCGCCGATAAGATCTTTTTGCCGCCGTCAGGTGATCTTTACATCAATGGTTTCGCGGCCGAGGCTATGTTTTACAAGGGCAGTCTCGACAAGCTTGGCGTCGAGGCCGACGTCATTCAGATAGGACCCAAGTACAAGAACGCGCCTGATGAATACACAAAGACATCAATGGGCGAGGGCCAGCGTGAGGTCATCAACGCGATCCTTGATGAATATTTCGGCCGGTACACCGCCGGAATCGCCGATGCTCGCAAAAAGTCGCCCGACGACGTTAAGAACATCATCGACGGTGCACCCTACAACGCTAATCAGGCTAAGTCGCTCGGGCTCATCGACGACGCGATCTATCGCGATCAGCTGGATGACGAACTTAAAGCGAAGCTCGGCTACAAAAAGGACGACAAGCTGCGCATGATCAGCGGCGGATCGTATCGGGACGTGGCCTCGGATAGCCTTGGTCTCAACAATGGTGAAAAGGTCGCCGTGATCTTCGCATCGGGGGCGATCATGGGCGGCCATTCGGCGAGCGGTCCGTTGAATGGTGAGACCGTCGGGTCTGACACGGTGATCGACGCGCTGGATAACGCCGCGGAAGATAAAGCTATCAAGGCGATCGTGCTTCGCATCGATTCGCCGGGCGGGTCGGCCCTCGCGTCGGACCTGATGTGGCACGCCATCGAGAAGGCAAAGGAGAAAAAACCGGTCGTCGTGTCCATGGCCGACGTCGCGGCGTCGGGCGGTTATTACATTGCCTGCAATGCCAACAAGATCATCGCCGAGCCGACGACGATCACGGGCTCGATAGGGATGTTTATGGGCAAGCCGGTCGTCAAGGGCTTTTACCAGTGGCTTGGCGTGAGCAACGAGTACGTGATGCGGGGCAAGAATGCGGGAATATTCCGCGAGACCGAGCACTGGACTCCCGACGAGCGGGCGAAGATGGTCGAGCAGAGCAATGCCGTCTACTTTGACAACTTTGTGCCTAAGGTCGCGAAGGGCCGCAACCTCTCGCCCGACACTGTGAACTCGATCGGCCAAGGCCGCGTTTGGACCGGGACGCAGGGGAAAGCGAACGGACTCGTCGATGATTTTGGCGGCCTGGAGAAAGCGATCGCGGTGGCCAAAGATCTTGCAGGCCTGCCGGCGGACAAGGACGTGAGACGGATCGTCTTTCCTGCCCCTAAGCCGTTTTTTGAGACGTTCTTTGACGACGCCGACAGCTCGGTCTCGTCCGACGAGAAAGCGCAGGCCGCGATCCTCGACGCAATGCCCGCGGATGTAAAGCGAGCCTTTCGCTACTCACGACTTCTCGACCACATGCAACGCGGTGAGGCGATGCTTCTGCTCCCGTACGATCTTGAGATCAAGTAGTTGACACTCTGCGAATGCGCGGATACAGTTGAGCCGCATTTGAGTAAGGGGTACCTCGAGTACCCCTTTCTACTTTAGGAGGGAAATTATGCTGCGTGTGATTCTGGCCGCTATTCTCGGCGGTGTCGTTATGTTTGCGTGGGGAGCGTTTTCTCACATGGTGCTCAACCTCGAGGGCAGCATGATCCACCAGATCCCGAATGAAGCTGCCGTTGTCGCCGCCATGAAGGACAACATCAATGAGGACGGCGTCTATGCGCTTCCAGGTGTCGACATGACGCGTCAGCCGACGCCGGAGGAGATGAACGCCTGGTCGGCGAAGTACGAGGCGGGACCGACGGCGATGTTGTTTTATCACACGAGGGGCACTGACGTTTTTACGCCGCACCAGTTTTTCGTGCAATTTGGCGCGGACTTTTTGGCGGCGCTGTTTGGGAGCGTCATTCTTTTTTTGGCTGCCGTTAGTTGGGGAAGAGGCGTGATCATCTCAGCGCTCATAGGCCTCGGCGGATGGTGTGCCCTCGAGATCCCGTACTGGGATTGGTACAGGTTCCAATGGGAATTTATCCGAGCAGATCTTATAGATCAGGTGGCGGCGTGGTTTCTCGCCGGGCTCGTCATGGCTTTCATTCTCCGTGTGCGGAGGATCGCGTGAACTGCAACGGGCAGCGGCTCAAAAGTTGAATGTCCGTAAACACGTTCGTTGAGCCGGTTGACGGCTGACTCGGCTATATCCTGCAGGCTGTCGGGCGGCAGATCTTCGGCTCTCTGGTAGCAGCCGTGGAGAATGCACGGCACCGGTTTAGCTTCGTCATGCACGAGGCAGCCGGTGCCTTTCTCGTATAAGGGACAAGCGAAGGTCGCTGCCCGGAGACCGCCGTTTTTGCTGAGACGTGATGCGGTATTCGCGATCCGCTCCTCGGCGGCGGCTCGCCGGATGGCCGGGAGCTGGTCCAGCACCGTTGCGATCGCGACAGCCTCGAGACGGGAGATGTGCACGTTGACAAAATGCTCGTCGAGACAGCATGCGCCGGGCGTGAGGCAGGTCGCGCAGGAGCTTGCATTCTGCTCGTACACGCTGGCCTGGGAGCGCAGTTCATCCTTTATCTTCCGCAATCGCGGCAATGCAGATGTCTCGGACAGTCTCTTCACTCGTGCTAAAATCCTCTTGTTATTATTGAATCATCGGAGACATAAATGCTCAAAGAAGGCGACAAAGCACCGGATTTTACCTCAAAGGACCAGGACGGCAACACCGCAAGCCTCAAGGACTTAAAGGGCCAGCGGGTCGTGCTCTATTTTTATCCGAAAGACGACACGCCGGGCTGCACCAAAGAAGCTTGTTCCTTTCGCGACGCTGACGATCTTTATCGCTCAAAGGGCATAAAGGTGCTTGGTGTCTCGACAGACGATGAGAAGTCGCACCAGAAATTTATCTCAAAATTTCAACTGCCGTTCGACCTGCTGGCTGATACCGACAAGCACATTGTCGAGGCATACGGCGTCTGGGGCGAAAAGTCGATGTACGGCAAAAAGTACATGGGGACGAATCGCAAGACGTTCCTTATCGACGGTGACGGCAAGATCGTGAAGGTCTTTGACAAGGTCGATGTCGCGAATCACGCGGACGAGGTGCTGGAGGCGTTTGGTGAGAAGTAGAGCTCTCCTATTCTGTCTAACGGCGGTGTTCGCTCTGGCCTGTCAAAAGGCGGCGGCGCCGCCGGACTTCGTCACGTACAAGAGCGAGGGCGACGTGCCACGCGTGTCGGTACAGGATGCGAAGGCAGAGATCGATGCGGGAACAGCCGTCATGGTCGATGCACGGCCGGAATTTGCGTATCAGAGCGAGCACGTTACAGGATCCATCAACATTCCCCTCGGTTCGCCGCCGGAGAAATATCAGCAGCTTCCTCAGGGCAAGAAGGTCTTCATTTACTGTTCCTGACCCAATGAACACACGAGTGCCAGTTTGGCATTCCAGATGAATCAGGCTAATATCCCCGGCACCTACGCACTGCTTGGCGGCAACATCGCCTGGAAGACTGCCGGTTACCCGATGGAAAAGTCAGCAAACCCGGCCGCCCCACCTGCGAATCAGTAACTTAGAGGTTTTAACGCCAGTGAAATACGTACTCTCAACCGTTTTCGTACTTATCGCCGCCGTGGCCGGTTTTGGCCAGCCGACAAAATACAAGGACACTTCAGAGGTCCCGCGGATCACTCTTGAGGACGCAAAAAAGGCTTATGACGATAAGACGGCGGTCGTTGTGGACGCTCGCCCGATCGAGGCGTACAAGGAGCAGCACGTAAAGGGTGCGATCAACATTCCACTGGGCTCGACGAGCGACTTTAGCTCGCTGCCAAAGGGTAAGACGATAATCGTCTACTGTTCCTGACCGGAGGAACACACGAGCTCCAGTTTGGCGCTCCAGATGCACAACGCAGGTGTCCCGAATGTCTTTGCTCTGAAAGGCGGTACTCAGGCGTGGCACGACGCAAAGTACCCTATGTCGTCGGGGGAAAAGCCTTAGGAAACTAGGCTTTCTCTAATTCATCGCAGATACGTTCCGCCGCGTGGCCATCCCATAGCGGCGGAATTTTTGTGTCGGTGGGCTTTGTCGCGAGGGCCTCAGATGCGGCACGTTTGATATTCGCGGGATCGCTGCCGACGAGGACGTTCGTCCCCATTTCGATCGTGATCGGACGCTCGGTATTGTGTCGGAGAGTTAGGCAGGAAATGCCGAGCACGGTCGTCTCCTCCTGCAATCCGCCCGAATCGGTGAGCACAAGACGAGCACCGCTGTATAGGCGCATGAAGTCGAGGTATCCGAGCGGCTCGATGAGGCGGATCTCCGAGTCCGCGATCTGTTTATCGAGACCAAACTTCTCGAGGTTTGCCCGCGTTCTCGGGTGTGCCGGGAAGATCACGGGCATGCGTGACGAGATGTCGACAAGTGCATCTAGAATGCCGCTGAGCATGGATTCATCATCAACATTCGATGGGCGGTGCAGCGTGACGACCGCGTAATCGGTGGCATTGATCTCCAGGTCCTCCCGGACCGTCGATCTATCAGAGAGCTTCAAATGCTGCATCAGAGAGTCGATCATGACGTTGCCGACGAAGCGGATCTTTTCTTTTGCGATGCCCTCACTGCGCAGATTCTCGTCCGCGTCCTGCGATGTTGTCAGCAGCAGGTCCGATATGGCGTCGGTGAGAATGCGGTTGATCTCCTCCGGCATTGCACGGTCTCGCGAGCGGAGCCCGGCCTCCACGTGAGCCACCCTTACGCCAAGCTTCGCACAAACAAGTGCGCAGGCGATCGTCGAGTTAACGTCGCCAACGACGACTACCCAATCCGGCTTCTCGTCGAGAACGACGGGCTCGAACGCCGTCATGATCCTGGCGGTCTGCACAGCATGCGAGCCGGAGCCGACGCCAAGATGAATATCCGGCTCCGGCATCCCGAGGTCGGTAAAGAATGCATCCGACATCGCCGCGTCATAGTGCTGACCGGTGTGAACGATCTTTGGCAAAAAAGTATCGCTCCGTCGACGCATCTCTGCGTAGATCGGAGCGATCTTCATGAAGTTGGGCCGCGCGCCCGCGATGAGAAGGACCTTTATCAAAGGCGTACAATTCGTGCCTTAGAACAGTCGCGAGTCTCCTTGGACAACGCGTTGCGGGTGTCGACGACGATCTTAGCCAAGCTGCACACCCGGGCGTAATCAACCGGTGAATGTTCTGTGCAGATGACGATGCAGTCGGCGGATGAGATCAACTCGTCCGTTAGCTCTTGGTTGTACAGCGGATCGCCCTGTCCGATCGTGTACGCGTGGTCGAAAGTGACCTCGGCAACAAACGGATCGTGATAAACGACGTCAGCACCGTTCGCTCGCAGAAAATCGATGATCGATAAAGCGGGAGACTCCCGCATGTCGTCGATGTCCTTTTTATAGGCGACACCCAGGATCAGGATCTTTGAGCCGTTGACAGCTTTTTTGTCGTTATTCAGAGCTTCCCGTACGAGCTCGGATACGTACTCTGGCATCCCCGAATTGACCTGCTCGGCGAGCGAGATGAACTTTGAGTCAAAGCCGTGCTGGCGTGCCTTCCACGAGAGGTAGTGCGGATCGAGCGGGATACAGTGTCCGCCAATGCCCGGTCCGGGGTAAAAGGGCATGAAGCCGAATGGCTTTGTCGCCGCTGCACTCACGACCTCCCACGTGTCGATGCCGAGGGCGTTGCAGAGCTTGGCCATCTCGTTCGCCATGCCGATGTTGATCGCACGGAATGTGTTCTCCCACAGCTTAGCGGCCTCCGCTACGCGCGCCGACGAAACGGGATAAACATTCTCAACGATCTGCGAATAGAGTAGCTCAGCCGTTTGCGTGGAGTCGTCTGAGACGCCACCGACAACCTTTGGAATGTTGTGCGTCTGGAACTGCGGATTGCCCGGATCGACCCTCTCCGGCGAGAACGCGAGCAGGAAATCCTCGTCTAGCTTGAATCCACGCTCCTCAAACATCGGCTGCAGCACTTCGTCCGTAGTGCCAGGATATGTGGTGGATTCCAGGATCACTAGCTGACCGCGGCGCATGTATTTTTGGATCTCACCGCCGGCAGTGAGGATGTACGACATGTCGGGGTCCTTGGTCTTGCGCAAAGGTGTCGGTACGCAGATGATGATGACGTCGCATTCACCAAGCTTGGTAAAGTCGGTCGTCGCCGCAAGCTTGCCCGAGCCGACCGCTTTCGCCAGTGTTTCGCTCGTAACATCCACAATGTAAGAGCGTCCGGCGTTGACCTCATCAGCCTTTTTTGAATCAACCTCAAATCCGATCGAATCAAACCCCTTGAGTGCGAATTCCACGATCAGCGGCAGCCCGACATAGCCGAGACCGATGACACCGATGCGTGCATGTTTTTCAGAAATAGACTGCTGTAACTCGTCCTTTATCATTAATTATTATCTTTGAAAGCCAGTATTTGCGTAGCGGGACCGGGCATTTGCCCAAACCTTAAAGCTAAGGTACGGCTACACGTTAGTCAAGGAAGCTTTCCGGTGCTAGAATCGCATCGCGTGGCGAGCCGCTCCGCTTAATGCAACACCGATAAAACGCCGATCAAAGGCTTTTTTCCCACCTTTTATGAGTTCTGAAATACTCTCCAGCAATCCTGTTGTAAAGGCCGTCATCGAGGGCTCGGCACCGCGTCCCGCTCAGGTCGCCGCGGCGAAGGGCATTCTTCCGCTGCCACAGGTCGATCTGCTGGAGATACTGGCGAGATTCGCAGATGGCAGTGACGAGGAGCTCAGATCGAATGCTCTCGAAACGCTACGCTCTCAAGAGCCTGCATCGCTCGAGCAGACGATAAAGGCGGAGAACATTCCGGCGTCCGTGCTGGCATTTTATGCCGGCGAGATCGAGATGCCGCAGTCGCTGCATGAGGCGATCCTTACAAACATCAAGACACCGCCCGATGCTATCGCAAAGTTCGCCGGTCTCACATCAAATGGCTCGCTCCTCGAGCTGATCTCGATCAATCAACAGCTACTGATCCAAAATCCCGCGATCCTCAACGCGATAATCGCCAATCCCAAACGAACGCCCGAGGCCGAGCGGCGGGCGAGCGAGATCAAGCGGGAGTTCTTTGAAAAGGAACGCGGTGCCGAGCAGATCGCGAATGAGCTGCGTGCACGCGGGAACGACGCGGCAGCCGAGTTTTTCGAACGCTCCGAGTCAGGTCTCTCCGTCGAGGACGCCATTCTCCTCGCGGACCACATCGAGGTGCCGGACGCCGAAACGGACGACTCATGGCTCGGTTTGGAGTGGATCGAGGAGATCTACGAGGAGACCGAGGAGCAGCGTGAGGCGAATATCAGCAAGATCCTCGGCGAGTTCCAGATGGAGGACGGGGACATCGGGGCGGAGCGTCTCTCGATGATCAACCGCGTCATGAAGATGGGTGTCAAGGACCGCGTCCGGCTAGGCATGAAAGGTGACCGTGAGGCACGGAATATCCTTATTCGCGACCCGAACAGGCTGGTGTCGCAAGCCGTTGTTCAAAACCCGCGGATCACTGAGCAAGAGGTCGAGGCGATCGCCGCAATGCGTTCGCTGTCCGAGGACATTCTTCGCAGTATCGCGTCCAACCGCCAATGGTCCCGGAGCTATCCTGTGATGCACAATCTTGTCCGTAATCCCCGAACTCCGATCGCCAATGTGATGACGATCCTCTCACGGCTCCAGATGCGCGACCTTGTGGCACTAACAAAAAATCGCAATGTCTCCGACGCCGTCAGGCGCCAGGCTGTCCGTCTCTACAGTGCCCGCACCGGCGGCGGCAAGCACTAGAGGAATTTTGCGACCCTGCCTGTCTTGAGGAACGAACCCGCTAGATCGGTGAACGTATGGCTCGCCGCTCCAACCCATACGCCGACAAAGCTCAAGACATAAAACTCGCTGCCGCCGAGGTGAGCATTCACAAACTCACCGATCGGCCGCCAAACCGTCGCGATATCCGTCGGGCGCGGCATTCGCCCGCCAGTAAAGCTCGCGTAAAGATACGCCATGATAAAAGCGACCAGCGTCACCACGCCCGCGAAATAAAACACTCGCAGCAACGCACCGAGCAATAGCCCGTGCGAAAACCGCGACCTGTGCTTGAAGAAACTCCTGTATGGAAACCACAACCACCTCAGCAGTCCCCATCTCGAGTATTGTCGCGACACAGTGTCGAGGTCCGGTCCAAACATTAGCCCGCCGAACAAAAAGCTCAGGCCGACGATCACCGCCGCGGAAATACGCGCAGTTGCGGCATACGCTGCCGCCGCCGCGGGAGCCGCAAGCATAAAGGTGATCGCGTCGTGAGTTCGTGCGTTTGGCATCTAGCGGCTGCCCCACTCCCAGATCCCGTAGCCGATCTTTTGATCGATCTTGTGGCCAGCTTGCTTTAACGCAACTATGATCTGCGAACGATGGTGCCCATCATGGGCCAGCAGATAGCCAAGGAACGCCGTCACATGCGGTTTGAATCCCTTGACCTTGCCGCCGTTATCACACGCTCGCGAGAGAAGGTTCTCCACCGCAAGTCCCGATTCTGTTAGGCGCATCTTGAGAAAGTCCTTTGTAATATTGTTCTCGAGTTTTGTTTGCGTTTCATTGAGGTC
>JBJMGO010000120.1:0-10032 GCA_045807825.1 Pyrinomonadaceae bacterium
AAGCAGACATCTCTCCTCTCCAAGTTGATCTTCCGTTACCACCTGCTGTGCGACGCGTGTAACTGGCAGTTCAAGGGCTTTGCGGTGCCTGGAACCGTCGATAGCAAGTCACGTCGCGCCCGCAAAGCCGCGAGTGAGAAGGCGTGATGTGTCAAAGGTAGTCCTCCTTAGCTCTATTCTCCTCGCGATCTTCTTGAGCCTGACCTGCAATGGCCAGAACGGGCAGCAGGACCGAGTCCATTTTGGTGACATCGTCGATGTTGACTTCGTGGGCGGCTTTGAATTCGACTGGCGTGGCGGCTTAACCGTTGACGGAAATCTCGACGGCCTCGCCGAGGCTGACCCGGCTATCCGCGCACTTTGTCGAACGGAAGCAGAGATCGCGGCGGACGTTCAAAGGGCTTACTCAAAGATACTTCGCGATCCTAAGGTGAACGTCAGGATCGCCGATCGTTCAAATCGTGCTCTCGTACGCTTGTATGGAGCGGTCAGGACGCCTTCGCGGTACAAGCTGATGCGTATGGCACATCTGAGGGAATTGCTCGTGATGTCAGGCGGATTAACCGACGACGCGAGTGGTGAAATCTCGGTGTTTAGGCCGCGCGACGTTGGGTGCGAGGACGCGCCGGTGACGCAGACGGGATCCGCATCGCGAATGTTGAAGATCCAGATCGCCGACCTCATCGCGGGCAAGGCAGAGGCCGATCCGGAAATTCTTATCGGTGATGTGATAACCGTTGAGCGTGCTTCGGCCGTCTATGTTATTGGGGCGGTCAACAATCCGCGGCCTATCTATTCGCGATCGGAGATGACTGTCAGCCGTGCAATCGCGACTGCCGGAGGGCTCGCGAAAGAGGCTGACGGCCACCGGGTAACAATTCTGCGGCGTGACGGCGGCGAAACGCATTCGATCGACATAGATCTTTTAGCGGTAAAGACAGATCCAAAAAAGGATGCGATACTGAAGCCGTTTGATATAATAGATGTCGCTTCGCGTGGGGGCGGCAAACGAAAATTGCCGCCGCAACAGGAGCAAACAGGCCGCAATTCGACGCAAACTGAGCCGCCCCTGCGGATCGTCGATTAGGCGAACTACACAAAATGGCAACAAAGAAAAAAATGAGCCGTCGGACGTTGACGCTGCTTATCATGCTCGTGATAGCTGTCGTGCTCGGCTCGCTCATCTATTACGAACAGATCTCCGCACTTTACGTTCTCTGCACGCTGGCGCTTGTAAGCCTTTTGATCGTGGTCGGCGCGTCCGATCTCGAGGGCGTGAGCCGCACAGATGCAGAAGGCGGCATATCAAAATAGTAGCGTGAAACGCTTCCTGCAACTCCTTGCCGTATCGCTACTGGTTACAATGCCGGCGTGGACGATGAGCGCCGAGTTTGCAGGCCCAAGTGCTCCGCAGAACATTAGGTGGCGCTCCCCCATTATCCGTATCGCCGTCTCCTCGTCGGTTACCGCGCCCAACTTCAGCATCAAGTCCGATTCCGACGTTCTCGGAGCACTGAAGCGCAGCGTCTCGGAATGGGAGGCGGTCACGGGCCTTGAGATCCGCATCGAGAACTCCGACCGGCAGAACGTCAGTCCCGTAGGAGCCGCCGGCGACGGCGTCAGCCTGATCACGATCGCCCAGACGGAGGAAAACCTCCAGATGTTTGCGAATGATCCTTTTGGCGAATCTGCGGGAACGCGGGTCTTCTATAACCGCCGCGGAGCGATCACTGAGGGCGACATAGTTCTAAATCCGTTGCAGCAGTTCTCGACCGACGGCACATATGGGACCTTCGATCTGGAGACGACGCTCTCACATGAGATCGGGCATCTGCTCGGATTGAGGCATTCCCCTGTCTCGGGCTCGATCATGGCGGAGCGCATACCACGTAATGGTGACTTGTACCTTGGGCCCCGCGCACCCACCGAGACCGATGTAGCTGCCGTTCGCGACCTTTATTCGGTTGAGAGTGACACATGCTGCGGAACGGTCTCGGGACGAATCTCGGTCGCGGGCAAAGCCAGCAAAGGCGTGACCGTGTGGGCTGAGGATGCTCAGGGTCGTGTAGCGGGTCAGGCTGAGGCCGGTGCCGATGGCAGCTATCGCCTGGGCGGGCTCTCAGACGCTAAATACCAGCTCTACTGGCAGCGTAAGGACTCTGCAGGAACTTCTACCGGCGAATTAGGCGGTGCTGCGATCGAGGACGGTGCACCCGCGATCCTTTCTAAGCGCCTTCCTGCAGACGAGAGTGACCTCTCGATCGACTACATTGGATTGGATCTTCGTCCCGGCGACGGTGCGGTCGTTCTTAGGCCGGGCCGACAGTACAGCATCTGCCTCGCGGGACGTGGGCTCGCAGGCGTCACCTCGCTGAGCTTCTCTGCTAAGTCCATCCACGGCGACACCGCCGCGATAGCACCTATGGATTTTGGTAACAAGATCGACGCGTTTACCGCTACCATCACACTTGATCCGGACACTCTGCCCGGCGTATACACACTCTATGCTGAGCGTAGAGACGGCTCGCGAGCGGCTCTCGTCGGGGCTGTTGTTGTTACGAAGTAAGTTCGCGAAAAACACCCTTAAAAAAGTAAAAAAGGATTGTTGCCTTTTCGGTAGGCTCATGCATAATTGTCATGTTCACCTCCCGGTGAACATTGGCAGATCCGATTTATCGGGACTGCCCGAGGGCGACGGTGTGGGAGACGTCGCCCTTTGTTATTTTGCCTGACGAAAGCACCGCTTGACGTTCCGCCTCATCAGCGTAAAATCTATTTGTTTGGCCGGATCCGGAGGGTTTATCAGTCCTTGGTGTTGACGATACGATCGAAGTGATCCGAGATGGCAGTAAGAGCCGCGGGTAAGGATCTTACCCGGCGGTCTTTTTTTGTTTATGCAGCCTGTTGAGCAGAGCCGCTTCAAGCAATGGCTTTACGGAGGCGTCACCTCGCCGGAGGGGCCGGCTGAGCCCGAAGGCAGGCATGCCAGCCACCCTTGGTGGAAGGTGATGTGCCTCACCGGCGTCGACTATTTCTCCACGCTCGGTTATCAGCCGGGAATTGCATTTCTCGCCGCTGGGGCTCTTTCGCCTGTCGCGACGATGATCCTCGTTCTGCTTACGCTGTTCGGTGCATTGCCGATCTACAGCCGGGTCGCAAAAGAGAGCCCGCACGGTGAAGGCTCGATAGCGATGCTCGAGGCCCTACTCTCCCGGTGGAAGGGCAAGCTATTCGTACTCGCACTGCTCGGATTCGTCGCGACCGACTTCGTCATCACGATCACCCTCTCAGCGGCCGATGCGACGGCACACGTTATCAATAATCCCTTCGTGCACGGCAAGATCCCGCTGCTCGAGCATCCGATCATCGTTACCTTTGCCCTGATCACGCTGCTTGGCCTTATCTTTCTTAAAGGCTTTAAAGAAGCTATCGGGATCGCCGTTATTCTTGTCGGCGTTTACCTCGCGCTCAACGTACTCGTCATCGGGCGGGCGTTGATGGAGGTCGCGTACCATCCGGACCTACTCGCAAATTGGCGTGAGTCCCTGTTTGCGACGAAGATGTCATTCAGCAGTTTTCATGTCGGCGGGCTCGCGGCCATCATGGTTCTGTCGCTGATGAGCTTCCCGAGGCTCGCGCTCGGGCTTTCGGGATTCGAGACGGGCGTCGCCGTGATGCCGCTTGTAAAGCGGCCGAACCGCATCGGGAATACACGCAAGCTTCTCATGACAGCTGCGCTGATCATGAGCGTTTTGCTTATCGGCAGCAGCTTTGCAACCAGCGTTCTCATTCCACGCGCGGCTTTCTGTCCGGCGGTCAGTTGCGATCATCCTCTGCCCGAGCGGCTGGAATATTGCCGTTGCACCGAGGACGAGGCTGCAAGCGGCACGCTTAAGGAGGCAGGCGATGCCAACGGACGTGCTCTCGCCTATATCGCGCACCAGTACCTCGGCGAGGGCTGGGGAACGCTCTATGACATCAGCACGATCCTGATTCTTTGGTTTGCGGGTGCGTCGGCGATGGCGGGGCTTTTGAACATTGTTCCCCGGTATCTTCCCAGGTACGGAATGGCGCCCGAATGGTCGCGCGCAACGAGACCGCTCGTTCTTGTCTTTACCGCTATCTGCTTTGCGGTTACCTGGATATTCAACGCGGATGTCGATGCACAGGGCGGTGCGTACGCGACAGGCGTTTTGGTGCTGATGACATCGGCGGCAGTGGCTGTAACGATCTCTGCACGCCGTCGAAAAAGCGGCTGGTGGCTCGCTTTCTGGTGTATCGCTGCGGTGTTTGTTTACACAACCATCGCTAATATTATCGAACGCCCTGACGGCATAAAGATCGCATCATTCTTCATCTTCGTGATCATCGCCGCGAGCTTTATTTCTCGGGCCATGCGTTCGACTGAGATACGCATCGAGAAGATCGAGCTCGACGAAACTGCGCGGTCATTCATCACCGACGCTAACGAAGAGGGCGGCGAGGTCCGTATCGTCACCAACCGGCGTGAGACCGGCGACATGACCGAGTACCGATTTAAGGAACACGAGAAAAGAGTCGACAACCACATTCCCTCAACAGACCCGATCTTGTTCTACGAGATCGAGACGGGCGACGCGTCGGAATTCAAAGGGAAGCTATTCATACGTGGTGTGGACGTCGAGGGATACAAGATCCTCCGCACCCAGGCACCGGCGGTGCCAAATGCGATAGCGGGCTTTCTGCTCTATCTGCGTGATACCACGGGCAAGATCCCGCACGTTTATTTTGGCTGGAGCGAGGGCAATCCCATCATGTACCTCGCACGGTACATTCTATTTGGCGAGGGTGATACAGCACCGGTAACGCGAGAGATCCTGCGTCAGGCTGAGCCTGATCCTGAGATGCGACCGAATGTTCACGTTGGAGGCTAAGCGGCGTTAGCGCCGTTCGCGTTTTGCTGAGCAGATAGCTCGAGGTAACAAGCGCGGCAGAAAACGGGACGGCCTTGAGAAGGGTAAAAGGGAATGGTCGTGACCTTGTGACAACGGGCGCATTCCGCCTTGATATCTACGCGGTAGCGCTGACCTGTTGCACGAGCGTGCTCGATAGCATCAAGGCGTTTATTTTTTTCTTTTTTACAAGGCTTGCAGCGTTTGGGGGGATTTGTGAGGCCTTTTGTTCTGTAGAATTCCTGTTCGCCAACGGTCCAGGTAAAGAGCTCTCTGCAGTCGATGCACTGGATCGCGAGATCTTCCAACGAGATCTCCGTTGCGGCCCCACTGAAATCGCTCTCCGACATAAAAATTCTACGTCTGTCCCTTGATGCCCACCTTGCTTGATACTGCGATTTATGGTCGGATTCTACAGTTGGGTGCTTCTGCAAAAAACCCGTAGCTCATAGATAAAGCGATGACTCTGACATTACAACCTTGGGTTTTTGATTGTCAAGTTTGACCATGGCCAGCAGCATTCACATAGCAAAATGAAAGTACTAGTAATAGGTTCGGGCGGCCGTGAGCACGCGTTGTGCTGGGCATTCAAGAGATCGCCAAAGGTGTCTCACGTTTACTGCGCGCCTGGCAATGCCGGGATCGCTGAGATCGCGGAATGTGTGGCGATCGCGGCTGAGGACATAAGTTCTCTCGCGAGCTTCGCTGTATCAAATTCGCTCGATCTTACTTTTGTCGGCGGCGAGGTGCCGCTGTCGCTTGGGATCGTCGACGAGTTTGAATCACGAGGTCTCGCGATCATCGGTCCACGCAAGGCGGCCGCGCAGCTCGAGGCTAGCAAAGCTTTCGCAAAACAATTTATGGCGCGGCACGGTGTGCCCACCGCGAAGTACACGATCGCGCATTCGCCGGGCTTTGCGTTGCTGGAGCTCGAAAGCGGCGACTTTGGTGACGCGAGTAACCCTGTCGTTGTCAAGGCTGACGGACTTGCTGCCGGCAAGGGTGTGATCGTAGCGGCAAACCGTCGCGAAGCCGAGATCGCGATCAATGAACTTGCCAACATCGCCGGCACCGCGGCACTCGAAAAGATCGTTCTTGAGGAGTGCCTCACCGGAAAGGAAGTTTCCGTCCTGGCGTTTGTTGATGGTGAGTCTTACGCGTTGATGCCCGCCGTCCGCGATCACAAGCGTGTAGGTGACGGCGACACCGGCCCGAACACGGGCGGCATGGGCACGATCACCGACGATTCGCTGCTTACTCCCGATCAGATCGTCGAGATCGAGGAGAAGTTCATTCGTCCGACGCTGCACGGCTGCGTGAAAGAAGACATGGCGTTCAGGGGCGTGCTATTTTTGGGCCTGATGATCACAGCCACGGGACCGAAGCTGCTCGAATACAACGTTCGATTCGGTGATCCGGAGGCGGAGGCGATACTCGTCAGGTTGGATACCGACCTCGTAGATGTCTGTGCCGCACTGCTCGGCGTCGGCGGTGCGTCGCTCGCAACTCTGGACCTTAAATGGAAGCCTGGAAGCTCCGCATGCGTGGTCCTCGCATCAGAGGGCTATCCTCAAAAACCGCGCACTGGCGACATCATCAACGGCCTCGATCAAGCCGCTGCCGAACCAAACGTACAGGTCTTTCACGCCGGAACAGCCTTATCTGGTGACGGCCAGTTCACAACGGCTGGCGGGAGAGTCTTGGCTGTCACCGGGACCGGATCCGACCTTTCGTCTGCCTTGGGGTGCGCCTATGCCATCGTAAGGATGATCTCCTGGCCTGGGATGAAGTACCGACTCGATATTGGGCAGTCCTAGGACATTACGGCTTCCGCCTTTTGGAGTCCATGAATAGGCCGTCAAGATAGACGGAGTTCCAAACACAGTTTCCGTTTCGCACGAGAAAATGCACCTCCGTATCGCTGTTTACCGCATACCAATTACGGCCCTGACGCTTCAAAATTCCTGACACTTCGGTTCCTGGAATCCTGAAGTGGAGTTTTGAATTATCCGTGAAGACCTCAACAGGACCTTCATCAGAGTCGTAAAAGCCAGGCAGCACGTTCAATTCATCTGCCGGAACGGGGAGGTCAACCTGCTTTTCGGGCGTTACTTTGAGGATCATTCGACCGATCTTGGCGGCGATCTCAAGAGCGGCATGCGACGAACTGCCTGTATTCATCAGAACCACTACCGTGAGATGATCGTTGGGATAATTCAGCAATACACTGCCGAAACCGCCGCCGTTTCCTGTGTGCCCGAGGACGGGGTGGCCGTCCATGCTGCCCACGCGCGTTCCAAAGCCGTAATCGATCACGGTCCCGTCTCGCAGCGTGGTTGGAGTTCGCATAAGACGAAGCATGCCCGGTGACAGCAAACGTCCCGAATCCAGGGCGACCTGCCACTTTATCAAGTCAGCCGCCGTGGTGCAGATAGCTCCCGCCGCCGAGGGGAGTTTCCAACTCATGAATGGCGCGTTCACGATCGCTTTCCCATTGCTCTCATAACCTGCAGATAGATGCGGAACAATCATGTGTGCGTCGCACATTCTTGCCGAGGCCATTCCGAGGGGTAAGAACACATGCTGCCGAACGTATTCTCCATAGTTCTGATCGGTCACACGCTCCACGACCATTCCCGCTATGTAGAAGGCGGAGTTGTCGTATCGCCAAGCCGTGCCGGGTTCGAAATCAAGCGGCATATCTTTGATGAGATCAAGCACCTGTTGATGTGTAAGGTCCAGACGCTCATTACTGTCGGCATTGGGTAACGAAGTAAAACTGTAGATCCCCGACGTATGGTTGATAAGTTGACGCACGGTTATCGGGATACCGTGTGTGGGTGTCTCTGGAACGTACTTCTTAACCTCGTCGTCAAGCGACAATTTGCCTGACTCAACCAGTTGCAGTAGAACGGCTGCCAGAATGTTTTTTGAGATCGACGCGATATGAAACACCGTGTCGGTCGATACCGGTACGGAGTGCTCGACATTCGCTATGCCGTAACCTCGCGAGAAAATGGTTCTCCCGTCACGGGCAACTGCTACAGATAGGCCGGCGGTGGGCTTCGCTAAAACACTCGCCGCCAGATCATCTATTTGCCTGGCAACAGCCTTATCACCTCTTTGAGCCGAGGCGGAGATCACCGAACAACAGACGAACGCGAGAACGAGAATAAAGAGGATCAGGGTACGTTCCATTTTGCTAATATGCCTCCACCGCAGTTCGGTAACTCCGATAGTTTGCGATCATCTCATCTAAAGAATCTCCACCAAACTTCTCCCGCATCTCGTTTGCGATTACGATGGCGAGCATTGCTTCGCCGATTACGCCTGCGGCCGGGACGGCGGTGATATCTGAGCGTTCGAAGGCGGCGTCGGACACTTCCTTTGTGTCTATGTCGACAGAGCGTAGGCTTTTGCGAAGGGTGGAGATCGGCTTCATATAGCCGCGGACGCGGAGCTCCTCACCATTCGTGATACCGCCCTCGAGACCGCCCGCATTGTTTGTTGAGCGCTCGAATGAGGAGCCGTTGTGGCTTATCTCATCGTGGACCTCTGAGCCGCGCTTTCCCGCGTTTGCTACGCCGGTGCCTATCTCAACGGCTTTTATGGCATGGATGGACATTATGGCGCGGGCGATGCGACCGTCTAGCTTGTCTTCCCAAGAGGTGTGAGCACCGAGCCCGACCGGAAGACCTTTTGCAATGATTTCAAATATCCCTCCAACTGTGTCGCCATCTTCCTTGGCCTTGTCTATCGCTGCGATCATCGCTGTTTGAGCGTCGGTGTCAGCGCAGTTGAGCGGTGTGTCAGATGGGATGGCGTTGATCTCATCCCAGGTCTTAGTGATGGGAGTTTCAGGGATGCCGCCGAGTTGAACGACGTGGCTGCGGACCTCAGTATCAAACGCCACGAGGAGCTGTTTTGCGATCGCTCCGCATGCGACGCGGGCCGCCGTCTCGCGTGCTGATGCTCTCTCGAGAATGTCTCGCAGATCGCGTGCTCCAAACTTCTGTCCACCTGCTAGATCTGCGTGTCCGGGTCGTGGCCGTGTGACCGTGCGAGGGTTGGTTGGCTGCTCCTCGATCGCCTCGACGGACATCACCTGCTGCCAGTGGACGAAGTCCTTATTCTCGATCGTCAGAGCGATCGGCGAGCCAAGCGTTTTGCCGTGACGGACACCAGAAACGATCTCGACAGTGTCGGTCTCGATCTTCATTCGCCCGCCGCGGCCGTAGCCTTGCTGTCGCCGCCACAGCTCGTGGTTTATCGCCGCGATGTCGATCGGAAGGCCTGCAGGTACTCCCTCGACGATCGCGACGAGAGCTTTGCCATGAGACTCGCCTGCGGTTGTGAACTTAAAATGCATCAGCAAAATTTAACCACAGATGAACACAGATGGACACAGATACTGATTTCTCTTATCCGTGTTGATCTGGGTTCATCTGTGGTTCCAAGCTTCTTCGCCGGAGCACGATGAGCGCTATGCTGCCGATGATCATGATGCCGCCAAAAAATGTCTGCGGCGGGAGCTTCTCGCCGAGTGTGACGGCTCCAATGATCACGGCGAGCAGTGGTGTGACAAGCGAGATCATCATCGCCTTTGTAGATTCGACTCGGTGCAGCAGCCAATAGTAGAGCCAAAAGGCGACGACACTGCCCAAAACGGCCAGGTACAAAACACACCCGAGTGCGGTCCACGACCAGTTGTACGTGAGCGGATTTCCCTCACGAATGAGGCTGTAGCCGATCATTAACGGCAGGCCGCAGAGTATCTGGCAAAAAACGAATGCGGCCGGGTGAATATTCGATCCTTTTGCTTTAGTCAGCACGGACGCCTGAGCAGCCGCATAGGCGCCGACCACGACGGCTACACAACCGGCGAACGCCAACCAATTCTCGACTCGCAATTGATCGATAAAGATGACTGCTACCCCCGCAATGCCCAGCAGAATGGCCGCGACCTTTTGTAACGTGACTCGCTCGTGCGGGAGAAACATCCATGCGATCGCCAGTCCAAAGACCGGGATCGTCGCCTGCAGCACGGCGGCGAGACCGGACGTGATGTACTGCTCGCTCCAAAAGACGCAGCTGTAGTTGA
>JBJMGO010000121.1:0-4011 GCA_045807825.1 Pyrinomonadaceae bacterium
AAAGATCAGACCAATGCATGGAATCGCCTCGCCATATTCATATAGGGACTGCATCAACCACGCAAGGAGCTAACAAGCGCATCGATCTGCGCCTTTGAATTCGTCTCCGTCACCGCGACCAGAATGTCGTTGTCCTGACCCACGTAATATTTAGAAACCGCGAGCCCGCCGATCACACCCGCTTGCCGGACGCTCTCGAGCATCTCGGTCGCGGGTTTTGGCGCGCGGACGACAAATTCATTGAATCGCGGTGCAGAAAACGGTAGCGAAAAACCATCGATCGCCGCGATCTGCTGTGCTGCGTATGCGGCCTTTTGAGCGTTCTGCATTGCGACCTCCTGCAGGCCTTTTTTACCCATGGCCTCCATGTAGATCGTTGCGGCGAGGGCAATGAGGCCTTGATTGGTGCAGATGTTGGAGGTCGCCTTTTCGCGGCGGATGTGCTGCTCGCGGGTCGAGAGAGTGAGGACGTAACCGCGCTTTCCGTTCTTGTCGTAAGCAATGCCGGCAAGTCGGCCGGGCATCTGTCGAACGAACTTCTCCTGCGTCGCAAACAAACCGACATGCGGGCCGCCGAATGACATCGGGACGCCCCACGATTGGCCCTCGCCGACGACAATATCTGCACCGCATTCACCCGGTGATTTGAGCAAGCCGAACGAGATCGCCTCAGTTACGACAACAACAAAAAGCGCCCCCACCGCGTGTGCCTGATCGGCTAGAGACTTGAGGTCCTCGATACAGCCAAAGAAGTTTGGCGACTGCACGACGAGTGCCGCGGTCTTATCATCGAGGGCGGTGAGGTCGCCGACGCGTCCCGTCTCCTGATCGTACGAGAGATCGACGATCTCGGTGTCGCCATGTTGTGCGTAGGTCTTTGCGACCTCGCGATATTCCGGGTGCACGGTCTCAGCGACGACGATCTTGTCGCGGCGTGTAACGCGCCGGGCCATCAGATATGCCTCGGCCATCGCGGTCGAACCGTCGTACATCGAGGCGTTCGCGACCTCCATCCCGGTGAGCTGACAAACGAGGGTCTGGAATTCGAAGATATATTGCAGCGTGCCCTGCGAGACCTCGGGCTGATACGGCGTGTAGCTCGTAAAGAACTCCGACCTCTGTATCAGGTGATCGACGATCGTCGGCGAAAAGTGCGAGTAAACCCCCGCACCGAGGAACGACGGCTTTGTCGCGGCGGTGTTGCGCGCGGCCATTCGTTCCATCTCGGCTATAACCTCACTCTCGGCGAGCGGATCGGTGACGTTCAGCTTGCGGCCGAGCTGGACCTCCTGCGGGATCGAGCGAAAAAGCTCCGCCGCGTTTGCAAGGCCGACGTCGGCGAGCATTTCCTCGCGTTCTTCAGGGGAATTAGGTATATAGCGCATTCCGTTGTGTACCTTTTAAATCTCCGATTTTAGCAAACGGCCTAAGCAAAGAGAAAAACCGTGCGAGTCGGTTAGGACCCGCACGGTTGATGCATCGGGAAACTCCGATAGCTATTATCTTGCCGCTGCGAGAACAGCAGCTGCCTCCTGGGCCAAAATGCCCTCGGCTGCTCGCTGCGCTTCGTTTTCGCTCTTGGCAGCAGCTTTACTTGAAAGCGCGGTCGAGCCGTCTGAGAGCTTTACGAGCTTGAAGTCGACCTGAGCGTCGTAGTTGCCTCCGGTCGGCACGCCGGCGGCATGACCGAACATTCCACCGATCTTACCCGCGGTAGATTGTTTGAGTTTGGAAATATCGGTCCAGAGAATGTAGTTTGCCCCCATAGCGCGTGCTTCGGCCTCGCTCGACGCGGCCATGGCCATGACATTCCCCCCGGTGATCCTGCTGATCAGGTAATTCTGCAGGTCAGCGGTCGAGACACTGTCACCACGATTTGTCGGGATGAGCACGGCCACCTTGATCCCGTTGAAAGGAGGCGACGAGTTTCCCCGATTGCCCATGTTGCCCATGCCGGAGTTGTTGCTCGACGGTTCGTCGCCCATGCCGCCGCCATTCTTCATCCCGTTCATCATTGCGGACATGTCGGGTTGACCATAAAGAGCCGAGGTGTCGGTGACCGCCGTGTAACCCGTCGGTACGTTGAAAAGCATCGCATCGAGAGGAGCACGCGAGAAATCGGTCGTGTGGATCACTTGCGACACTCCCTCGCCCATTGTCATGGTCTGCTCAAGCGGGAAGCCCATCTTGCCGCCGCCGGTGTTCTTGTAAATGAAATGATCTTCGCAGCCGCCGCGAGCGCCGGGGCCATATTGCATTGGCCGCATCGGGACCGGGCACGAGAGTTCAGGAAGGTCGATGTACCAGCCGTCTGTTTCGGTCTTCATGTTGCCCTGCATGCATGCGTCGGGTGAGGCCTCCATAGACATGGAGGTCTTGATGTGGCGGGCGGTCATTCCAAACATCTGCTTTCGCTCACCAGTATCGGTGATGTTGCTGATCACCGTCACCGTACCACCCTTTTTCACCTGGCTGGATCTGCCGGTGCTGCCGCTGCCGCGCGAAGCCGCCGCGCCGGTACCGTCGTCCATCGGATCGATGTGGTATATCTTCTTTTTATCGTTCACCTGGACGTTTTGCTTCAGGTCGCACTGCTCGATGGTCGCGACGTCGCCGCCCATTCCCATTATCGCCCCCTGCTCAGTGCGTTTGCGTGAGCCCTTCACATACGTCGTCGTGGTGATTGGCTGCGGCATGGACCCCATCGACATCGTCTGGGTGATCTTGTAAGTCACCTGCTGCGCCGACGCGGCGGTGGCAAGCACGGTGACAATGAATAACGAGAGTAAGAGTGCTTTTGACCTCATTTGCTGAAGTTCCTCCTGAAAAACTGTAGATGAGCTGATTGGAAATTTAACACGCTTTTGGCCTCTGAACGCAAGAAAAAAGGCGTACTCCGCTGGAACACGCCTTGATATTCGTTTATCTTATGCTTATCAGTTTCAGGAACTCGCCTCGAGATACTCCTCGTACTCGACCGCCGACATCATCGCGTCAGCCTCGAGCGGGTTGTCCATCTTGACCTTTACCATCCAGCCGGCGTTGTAGGGATCGCTATTCACCGACTCCGGCGTATCATTTACGCCGTTATTCACATCAGTGACCTCGCCGCCGACAGGCGTAAAGATCTCGCTTACCGCCTTCACCGACTCGACCGACCCGAACGCCTCATGCGTTCCGAACTTGTCGCCAACCCGCGGCATGTCGACGTAAACCACATCGCCCAAGCTGTGCTGTGCGTAGTCGGTGATGCCGATAGTAGCAACGTCGCCCTCGACGCGGATCCATTCATGGTCCTTGCTGTACCGGAGGTCCTCAGGAATGTTTGCCATAGTTATAGTTAACCCAACGGAAGATACGCCTTACTTCGGGCGCTTGTAGAACGGCGTCGGCACGACCTTTGCCGAGAGCTGTTTTCCTCTCACGTCAATCTTAAGTTCTTGCCCGTCGTTTGCAAAATCTGTCGGTACAAACGCTAGCCCGATGTTCTTTTTTAGAAATGGAGCGGGACTGCCGGAGGTTACGGTGCCGCGCTTTTCGCCAGCTATATATATGTCGCAGCCATCGCGGGCGATCCCCGGCTCCGTCATCTCAAAGCCGACGAGCTTTCGTTTAATGCCTTCGTCTTTTTGCTTTTGTAGCCGGCCGCAGCCGGTGAATGTGCCTTTCTTAAGCTTGACGATCCAGCCGAGATTCGCCTCGTAGGGCGTTATGTCGTCACCAAGCTCGTGGCCGTAGAGTGACATCGCGGATTCGAGCCGCAAAGTGTTGCGTGCCGCAAGGCCGCAGGGAAGTATCCCGTCGGCTTCTCCATAGCGGCCAAGCTCGAGCATCTTGTTCCAGAGCGGCTTGGCGCAACTCGGGTCGGCGTAGACCTCAAAGCCATCCTCGCCGGTGTAGCCCGTTCGCGAAATGATCGCCTCCGCACCGTCGACCCAGCCTTCCTTAAAGTGGTAGTAGCTGATCGACGAGAGGTCCGTCTCCGTCATCTGTTGCAGGATGCGGGTGGCG
>JBJMGO010000122.1:0-11618 GCA_045807825.1 Pyrinomonadaceae bacterium
GAAGTACCTTGACCTTTATGGCGGTCACGCTGTGTGTGCGACAGGGCATTCCCATCCGCACGTCGTCGAGGCGATCAAGCAGCAAGCGGACAGGGTTCTTTTTTACTCAAATCTCGTGTACTCGGATATTCGCGGTCGGGCGGCGGAGAAGCTCGCGTCCGTTGCACCCGATCTGCTGAGCAAAGTATTCTTCTGCAACTCCGGTACAGAGGCAAACGAGAACGCGATGCGCATGGCCCGCATGGCGACAGGCCGTGAAAAGATCGTCACCTTCACCGGCGGCTTTCATGGACGGACTGCAGATTCGATCTCAGCGACATTCCTCGGCAAATACCGTGAGATCGGAAAGCCGAACGTTCCGGGTCACGTGGAGGCCGCGTTTGGTGACAGCGACAGCGTCCGCAGCATGGTGGATGACGATACTGCGGCGGTCATGCTTGAGCCGATACAGTCCATGGCTGGTGTAAGAGAAGCCGAATCAACGTTTTTTCGGGAGCTGCGTCAACTGTGCTATGAACGGGGCGTGATGCTGATCTTTGACGAGGTCCAGACGGGCATCGGCCGCACTGGGAGCTGGTTCTTTGCCGGCAGCGATCCTGCCGGTGGTGTCGTGCCGGACATCATTTCTCTCGCGAAATCCCTTGGCAGCGGCATCCCTGTCGGTGCTTGTGTGGTAACGGCCGATGTGGCGGCGAATATCAAGGAGAACGATCTTGGCACCACCTTCGGCGGTGGAATGTTAGCAATGGCGGCTATGCTCGCGACGCTTGAGGCCATCGAGCAAGATGCGATGATCGCTAACGCCGCCCATGTCGAGCAGCACCTTCGCGACTCGCTCCGTGGCAGATCAGACATTGTGGGGATACACGGGAAAGGCTGCCTGTTGGGGATAGAATTCGACCGACCGGCGGCCGAGGTGCACAAGCAGCTTTTGGAGAAGAAGATCATTACCGGAACCTCAAGCCGTCAGAACGTGCTCCGCCTCCTACCGCCGCTCTGCGTTAAGATCGACGAGATCGACCTCCTGGTGGAGGCTCTCGCATGAAGCATTTCCTCAGAACGTCCGATCATGACCGCGAAAAGCTCGAGGGCTTCGTAGAGAACGCGATCACGGCAAAGCAGAACGCAGCAGACGATAAGCCGCTTGCGGGCAAGTCGGTCGCCCTCGTCTTCTTTAACCCGAGCCTGCGGACGCGTGCCTCGATGCAAGTCGGCATCTTTGAGCTAGGCGGGAATCCCGTGATCCTGGAACCCGGCTCTACATCGTGGTCCCTCGAGCATCGCGAAAGCGTAGTCATGGACGGCGACAAGACTGAGCACCTCAAGGAATTTGTTCATGTCCTGGAGCGATATGTCTCCGCGATCGGGGTACGCACTTTCGCCCCGCTTAGGGATTGGCGTACGGAACGTGAGGACCCGATCCTCAACGCTTTTGCCAGATACGCGAGCGTTCCGGTGATCAATCTTGAATCCGCCATGCATCACCCATGTCAGGCCATGGCAGACATGATGACGATACGCGAGAAGCTCGGGCCTCAGAGGCGAAGCGTACTCCTCACGTGGGCATGGCACCCAAAACCCCTGCCCATGGCGGTTCCAAATAGCTTTGCGTTGGCCGCGGCGCAGTTCGGCCACGATCTGCGGATCGCTCATCCCAAAGGCTACGACCTCGATGAGGAACTCCTGGCAGAGATCGAGCAGCACGCCCTCGCAAGCGGAGGCAGTGTCGAGTACACCAATGATGTCGATGATGCTTTCCATGGCGTGGAAGTGGTGTATGCCAAAAGCTGGGGCAGCAGAAAGTTTTACGGCAACGCTGGTGACGTCGCGGAGCGTGCGCAATATCGGGACAAATGGGTAGTTGACTCACCTAAAATGTTGCGCACGAGCGACGCGATCTTCATGCATTGCCTTCCGGTCCGCAGAAACGTCATCGTGACGGATGAGGTTATCGATGCCGCGGCATCGGTTGTGATCGATGAGGCTGAGAACCGCCTCCACATCCAAAAGGCCATCATGCGCGAGGTGATCAAGTGAACACTGAATCCCTGGACATCCTGCGCGAGGCGTTGCCGTACATTCAGAAATTTACCGGGGTGACCTTTGTTGTCAAATTCTCGGGTAAGGTCACCGAGGACAAAGCCAACCTTGGTTCACTTGCTGAGGAACTTGCTCTGCTGCACCAGGTAGGCATACGTGTTTGCGTCGTGCATGGCGGCGGCAAACAGCTTTCTGAGCTCGCGGATAAGCTTGGAGTAGCCCAGACGGTCATTCAAGGAAGGCGCGTCACGGACGATGAGACGCTCGATCTCGCTAAGATGATCTTTCGCGGCAAGATCAATACCGAGGTGGTCTCGCAGTTCAGGCGGCGCGGGGTAGACGCTGTTGGTCTCTCGGGCGCCGACGGCGGCGTGATAAAGGCTGTAAAGCGTCCGCCAAAGAATGTCGTTGTTGACCGAGAGACCGGTCAAACGGAGACTGTCGACTTTGGCCATGTGGGCGATGTAGTCGAGGTGAACATTCACCTTATCGAGACGCTGCTCAACAGCGGCTACCTCCCAGTAATATCGTCGCTCGGAGCTGACGACGACGGTCACATTTTCAATATCAATGCGGACACGATCGCGGCGGAGATCGCGGTCAGCCTCAGCGCAGAGAAGCTCATTCTCCTTACCGACGTCAACGGTATCTACCTTAAGGAGGGCGATGAGAGCACGAAGCTCTCATCACTGTCGACCGATGATGCTCGGACAATGATCCGGTCCGGAGCAGCGAGCGGGGGGATGGTGCCAAAGCTCGAGAATCTCATTTCCCTGCTCGAGCGCGGCGTCGCCTCCGCCCACGTTATTGGCGGCCGAACCCGAAACGCAGTTCTCTCCGAGATCTTTACTGACGAAGGTACCGGGACGATGGTCTACAAGATAAAAAAGGCAGGTCAATGACCCGCCCTTTTTTACTGATATGGTGCTCAGGGCGAGACTCGAACTCGCACGGATTACTCCACACGCCCCTCAAACGTGCGCGGCTACCAATTACGCCACCTGAGCTTGGATTTTCAAAAACTACTTCTTTTTAGGAGCAGCTGGGCTCTTCGCTGGAGCGGCCTTATTCGCGCTCACGGCCCCTTTACCCGTGTTTGCATTGCCTGCGGGATTACCTGTCGCGGCCGTGTTCGCTGCCTTATTTGCAAACTCGTCCGTCGCTGGCGTCTGGATCAGGGCTCCATTCGAATTGTCTGACGAGGTTGCCGTGTTCGCCGAGGCATTCGCATTGGCGTCGGGGACAGTCGCTGCAGTGTTCGCATCGGTCCCGGCTGTGTTCGAATTCGATTCGGTCGCCGTATCCGGGTTCGATGAGAGCACCGAGATATTGCCATTAAAGACCGGCATGGCCAGCAGCAGCGCCGACATCATAAAGACCACGGCGGCGGCGATCGTCACCTTTGAGAGGACCGTAGTGGTCCCACGAGGAGCAAAGGCCGAGCTCGAGATGCTGCTCGTAAAGAGCGCCCCAGCGTCCGTCTTGCCCGGCTGCAGAAGTACGGTCCCTACAAGCACGATGCAGGAGATGAAGAATATCGTATACAGTACGTAAACCATTTAACTACGTTCGTAATTCACGATGCGGGCAAAGCTCTCGGCATCGAGACTCGCTCCGCCGACCAACGCACCGTCAACATACGGCTGTGACATCAGCTCCTCGATGTTGTCGGGCTTTACCGAACCTCCATAGAGAATTCGGATGCGTCCTGCCGCATCGCCATGCATTTCGGAAAGTACCTTGCGGATCGCCGCGTGCATGTCTTGAGCCTGTTCGGGCGTCGCGGTTTTACCCGTTCCGATCGCCCAGACAGGCTCGTAAGCGATTATGATACGTTCCGTGTCGGCGAGAGTCAAACCTGCGAGTCCCGCTGTAAGCTGCTGTCGAACGACGTTTTCGGCCTCACCCGATTCCCTCTGTGAGAGGTGCTCGCCGACGCAAACCATCGCTATCAAACCCGCTGAGATGGCCGATCTTGTCTTCAGGTTTACCGAGCTATCCGACTCTCCGTAAAACTGACGTCTCTCACTGTGACCGATGATCACATGCGAGCAGCCGACATCCTTTAGCATCGTCGGCGCCACCTCGCCCGTATGAGCTCCGAACTCATCCTGCACCGCGCAATTCTGAGCTGAGACCTTGATATTCGAGCCTTCTAGGCGATCTGCGACGGTCTTCAAGGCCGTGAAAACCGGCGCGATCACGACATCGCAATGATTAGCATTCGCTACGAGCGGCTTTAGCGCTAAAGCGGTTTGCACAGCTTCATCGAGAAGCTTGTACATCTTCCAATTGCCGGCGATAACGGGGCGTCTTGTCATTTATTATCGAGGGCCTCCACGCCCGGGAGCTTGTCGCCCGCTAGGAATTCTAGGGTCGCTCCGCCGCCCGTGGAAATGTGCGAGATCCTGTCCTCGAGACCGGCCTGATTTATCGCTGCGACCGAATCACCGCCGCCCACAATGGAGATTGCACCTGCGTCCGTAGCGTCCGCGACTGCTTGGGCGACCGCGATGGTGCCCTCATCAAACGGCTTCTCCTCAAACATCCCCATTGGGCCATTCCAGACGATCGTCCTGGCGCCTTCCAAAGCTTTCGTAAAGCGTTCCGCGGTCTCGACGCCTATATCCAAACCGACAAGCCCCTTATTGGTGAACTCTACCGGAATAGTCTTACGTGAATTCAGCGGGTCATAACTGTCTACCACCTGATGATCCGTAGGCAGCAGCAACTCGACGCCCGCGTCTTTGGCCTTTTGCTCGATCTCGAGGGCTGTTGGCATCATATCGTCCTCAACGAGCGACTTGCCGATGGTGAAACCCTGAGCCTTGAAGAACGTATACGCCATGGCGCCGCCGATAAGAAGCTTGTCGACCTTGCGTGCGATGAGAGACTCTATTACCGGGATCTTGTCGGAGACCTTGGCCCCGCCCAGGATGGCTACGAATGGCCGCTCCGGATCGTTCAGTGCCTTGCCTAGGAATGTCAGCTCCTTCTCCATCAAAAGACCGGCAACCTTGGTGTCGACAAAGTGCGTGATCCCTTCAGTCGATGCATGCGCCCGGTGAGCGGTGCCGAAGGCATCGTTGACAAAAACATCGCAGAGGGAGGCGAGTTCCGTGGCGAAGTCCGGATCGTTCTTCTCCTCCTCAGCATGTAACCGCAAATTCTCGAGCAGCAATACTTGCCCCGTCTGAAGACGCGCAACTTGGTGCTCAACATCGGGCCCGACACAGTCGGAGGCGAAGAAAACTCGATCATTCTTCACTTCGGCTCGGCCCAGGGCGGTACCGTCATTTCCGGTCCGCACCGGCTCCTGAGCCTGCTCGGAGATGTCCTGCAGCTCGGGAAGCTGTCGCAGGTATTCGTACACCGGCCGCAGCGTGTACTTGGCGATATCGTACGGCAGTCCTTTTTCCTCTGCCTTCTTCTTGTCCTTTAGCGGCCGCCCAAGGTGCGACGCGAGAATAACCTTAGCACCGTGCTCCATTGCGTATAGGATGCTTGGCAGCGCACCCTTGATCCGGGTGTCGTCGGTGATATTCCCGTCCTTAATGGGTACGTTAAAGTCGACGCGTATAAAGACACGCTTCCCCGAAATATCGACGTCCCTGATCGTCTTTTTCTCCATTACCAGCAGATTAGCATCGCGAATTCACAATTGAAAAAAGGCAGCCCCAAGTTGGGACTGCCATCTTCTTTACCATGGAGCAGTTATCGGCCGGACCACACGCGAATGTAGGAGGCGGTGTCGTTATATCGCAGGTTGTGCTTGCCGGGACCGTATTGTTCACAGCGTCCGAGCGACGCTCTGCCAAAGCCGCTGCCGGGCACATTCTCGCAGAGCTCCACCTGATAACCGTTCGCGACCCACACGGATGAGGCCGTGTCATTGCCGATCTGGCTCATCTGTCCCTGGGCCCAGTTGTACGTGCCGACATCGAACCACTGCGAGCCGCCGCTCTCGTTAATGTCGACGTAGACAATCACGCCGCGATCAGGATTGTTGCCCCAGCCGTTGTTGCCGCCGCCGTTCCAGCCGCCGTTGTTGTTATTGTTATTGCCTCCATTCCAGCCACCGTCGTTTGTACCGCCACGGCTCTCCTGCCAACCTCCACCGGACCATCCGCCGCCCCAGCCGGAACGGGCTACCTCGATGTAAGACGCACTATCGTTGTAGCGGAGGTTAAAGCGCCCCTCAGCATATTCCTCACATCGCCCCGCCCCAATACCCTGGTCGCCCTCATCCTGACAAAGCCGTACCCGAAAACCCCTCTGCACAACGACCGACGAGGCTCTATCGTTCTTAATGTTTCCAAGCCCGCCATTTGCGTTTAGATATCGACCGACGCCAAAATCCTGTGATCGCCCGCGATAATCGCGATCCTCATATACAGTGACGCCGCGTGAGCCGCCTCCGTTCCAGCCGTTTCTCCAGTTACTGCCAGGACCTGTGACCCGAATAAACGACGCACTGCCCGCGTACTGCAGGTTGTGATTGCCCTCACCGACCTCCTCGCATCGACCGCTACCCTCGCCGCGTGAGCCTTCGCTCTCACAAAACCGAACGCGATAGCCGTTAGGGACGGTGACCGATCGTGCAGAGTCATTGCGTAAGGTGCCAAATTCACGCCGGTCGTTGCGGAATTCTCCAACCCCAAAACTGCTCGCATTCCCGTTACCATTACGTTGGTCAAAAACGACTACGGGTCCATATCCCCACTGGGCAAAGGACGTCACGACGGCACCGACAAGAACGAGAGAGGAGATGCCAATAATTCTGCCAAGTCGATTCATACAGCCTCCAAGAGAAAATAAATTGTAGTTTGAAACAAAAGCTAGGCCTTTATTCTATCTTACTTTTGCTGCGGGCGTCTTAACGGTACCTCTAACATTCCCTGGAGCCGTAAAGATCTAAGGCCGCCAAAAGGCGGCCTCATCGTAGTCACGTAGTGAAAGGATCAGAGTCCCTTGCCTGCGACGAATTTGACCAGATCACGCACACGACATGAGTAGCCCCATTCGTTGTCATACCACGAGAGGATCTTGACGCATGTGCCGTCGATGACCTTTGTGTTCTCAGCGTCCACTATGGAGGAGTTGGAGTTTCCACGGTAGTCGATCGATACGAGCGGCTCCTCGCTAAAGGCAAGAATTCCCTTTAGATAACCACTCGCGGCGTCCTTTAGAACCTGATTGACCTCCTCGGTTGTGGTTGTTTTTTCAAGGTTCATCACGACGTCCACCAATGAGACGTCGGGTGTTGGGACGCGAACGGAGATCCCGTCAAATCTGCCCTTCAATTCCGGGATCACGAGTGCGACGGCTTTTGCTGCGCCCGTTGAGGTGGGGATCATCGAGACCGCCGCTGCGCGAGCACGCCGCAGATCTTTGTGCGGGAGATCGAGGAGCTGTTGGTCGTTAGTATAGCTGTGAATGGTGTTCATGAGCGCGTTCTTGATGCCGAAGTTCTCATGGATCACCTTGGCTAGCGGCGCAAGGCAGTTGGTTGTGCAGGAGGCGTTAGAGATGATGTGGTGGGTGGCCGGATCGTAAACGTTCTCGTTGACGCCGAGCACGATGGTCACGTCCTCGCCCTTTGCCGGTGCAGAGATGATGACCTTTTTGACACTGCCCCGAAGGTGTTTTCTCGCGTCCTCCGCTTTGGTGAAGCGACCGGTGGACTCGATGACGATCTCGGCACCCACTTCTTCCCAAGGAATACCCGCCGGGTCCTTCTCGGCAAAAACTCGGAAGGTGTCACCTGCTACCGTGATGCTATCGCCGCTCTGACTCACCTCTTGCTCGATCGTGCCCATCACCGAGTCGTATTTGAGCAGGTGCGCGAGGGTCTTTGTGTCGGTGAGGTCGTTAACGGCAACAAACTCGATCTCAGCGTCACCCAGGCATGTACGCATCACATTCCGCCCAATGCGGCCGAAACCGTTGATGCCAACCTTAATAGCCATTTATTGTGTGTTCCTCCAAAAGTTGACGATATCGTAAACGGTAGGGCTTTTCAAAGGATGTGCTGCTCGTCACACCACCCTACAAAATTGAAACAAACGCAAAAACGGTGTCGTAGTAACGGTTTGAGTTTTTGTCTTTAATACTTACAATCAGCTATTCGCGGCCATCCGTCTGAATGAAATTCTCTTATCTGAAAACCCCCATCTACTCGCTGATACTGGTCTGCCTCGCGGCCGTCGGCGCTCTCTCGCAGGCGCCCCTGACTGCATCGACTGAAAGTCAAACAGCGAAGGCGATGCCTACTGCAACCCCGCGGCCGAGCTTTTACTCGCCCAGCAACCTTAACCGCGTAGGGGTGCAAACCGCCCAGCCGGTGTCGATCTCGCTTGCGGATGCCGTTCGTCGCGCTCTCGAGAATAACAATGACATTGAGATATCGCGGGATGACGTACGCCTCCAGAGGACCCGCGTTACGGCTCTGGAGGGCATCTATGATCCGGTGCTGACGATCTCGCCCACGTTCAGCAGCACGTCGAATACGTTTCAGAGTCGCACGCATGATTTCCGCGCGAATGCCGGTATAAACGAATTTATTCGTCCCGGCGGCGGAACGCTGTCGTCCTTCTTCAATAATCAACGTACGGAGAGCGCCTTTGCTCAGGCACAGGCTACATCCGGATTTGTGTCCTCGGCTTCACGCTCGGCTCTCTATTCTTCTGATCTCGGGCTGAATTACACCCAGCCGCTGTGGCGGAATTTCCATTACGACAGCCGTCGTCATTCGATCTTCGTCGCGCGCAAGAATCTCGAACAGACGGATACCGATTTTCGACTAAGTGCGACGAACACGATCACCAACGTCCAGCGCGCGTACTGGGATTTTGTGTTTGCTCTCCGCAATCAGCAGAACCAGGTGGCTAACGTGAACTTGGCTCAGGAGAACCTTCGCCAAATAGAGGTGCGGATCGAGGCTGGTGCGTCGGCGCCCCTCGAACGCGCGGAGGTCGCTACCGAGCTCGCTAATCGCCAGGGTGATCTTTTGCTTGCGACGCAGCAAGTCAGCAATGCGGAGAACACCCTTAAGCAGCTCGTCATCCGCGAGCCGCTGTCTGCCGAATGGTCTCAGACCTTCATGCCGACCGATCCTCCGACGGTAACGTTGCAGCCGATCAATATGGACGACGCGATCAAGGATGCCCTTGATAACCGCTTCGAGCTTCGTCGCCTCAAGCTGCAGCAGGAGATCAATCAGTCGGACATTAAGTACTACCGCAATCAGACAAAGCCGCAGATAGATCTGAATACGGGGTTCTCGCTTAACGGCCTCGCGTCAGCAGGCTCAGCGCCTGGCGCAACGACCACCAACCTCCTCACTGGCACGCAGGACCTCTTTCTTTTCAACTCTCTGAATTCTACACGTCAGGCCCTTGGGCTACCGCTCTTGGTAAATCCGTCGCTTACAATACCCGGCTCTTCACCGTTTCTATTCGGTAGTTTCAATCAGTCGATCGCGAATATGTTCCGTTCTTCCGCGCCGAACTATTCGCTAGGCGTCACTATCTCGTTCCCGTTCCGCAACCGTACTGCAAAAGCAAACCTCGAGGGTGCCAAGATCCAGGAGCACCAGCTCAACGCGCAGATGCGCGGGCAGGAGAATACGATCCTGGCCGATGTCAGAAATGCTGTTCAGGCGGTAGAGACCGACCGGCAGCGCGTCGTTATTGCCCAGCAGGCGCGTGAGAATGCCGAGATCCAACTGGAGGGCGAGCGAAAGCTTTATGAGAACGGCAAGTCGACAACATTCCTTCTTTTTCAGCGTGAGAATGAACTCACGAATGCTCGCAACAATGAGATACGCTCGCAGACGGATTACGAGAAAGCTCTCGCAGACCTTCAGCGTGTGACTGCGACTGCTTTCCGCGTAAACAACATTCAGGTGCAGTCGCCGCTGGATCAGAAGTAAGTCGATCTACATCGATAAAACAAGTGCCGCATCCGCGGCACTTTTTGTTTCTCAGTCCATCTGCGACAATTCCCACGATGAAGATCTCCGCCGTGATCATCGCCCGCGACGAGGAGCAAAAGATCGGCGACGCCCTTCGCTCCGTCGCATGGGCGGACGAGGTCTTGCTCGTCGACTCGGAGAGCACCGATCGAACGCGAGAGATCGCCGAGGAACTCGGTGCGCGGATCATTGTGCAGCCGTGGCTAGGTTTCTCAAAGCAGAAGCAATTTGCCGTCGACAGCGCAGCGAATGACTGGATCTTTAGCCTCGATGCGGACGAGGCGGTGAGTCCGGAGCTTCGAGATGAGGTCCTCAGACTCAGAGATCAGCGTGAAGAGGATCTCGCCGCCGGCTATCGAATTCCGCGACTTGCCTTCTATGTCGGGAAGCCGGTACGACACGGTGGATGGTATCCCGATTGGCAGATGCGTTTTTTTGATCGTCGCCGGGGTCACTGGAGTGACCGTATCATTCACGAATCGTGGCGGCTCGATGAGGGCGAACGCATCGAGAAGCTAAAAGGCGAGATCCTCCACTACTCCGTCGACAGCATTGCCGAACACGACCGCATGATCCGGATCCGCTACGCCCCGCTTGGGGCCAGGCAGATGTTCGACAACGGCAAGCGAACAACGGCCCTAAAGGTCGCGAGTGCCGGCCCTGCAGCGTTTTTGGGTACGTATATTCTAAAAGCGGGCTTTCTCGATGGCAGCGCCGGCTGGCACATAGCCACATTTGCTGCAAAGCACGCCCGTCTTAAGCATCAGATGCTCCGAGATCTGCAGAAAGACAATCGACAGCGGAATACCGATAAAGATAAATAGCCGGAGTCGATAGATCTGTGTCCCTGTTGATCTGTCTGCTTCTGCGGCTTTAGTGACGGTCAGAAAACACAACTATTACCCACCCTCAAACATCCTAATCTTCTGTACGCGCCCGCTTTTGGTTATAGTAGTTTTATGAATATTGCAAAGATCGGATCTGGCGTCGTTTTCGGGATCATCGGGCTCTTTGCGATATCAGCCTTTTCACAGGGACAAAAAGGCATCGACACGCAGACCGAGAAGATCAAATCCGAGGGCAACAAGGAACTGTCGCGACAGAATGATGTCTACCGCTCCTACACATGGGGTAAAGGAAAGACCAAGACGCGCGACCGCCTTCCCGACCCGTATCAGTTCACAGGCCGCCGTGACGCACTGGTGAAGCAGGTGATCGATGTTCTTCGGGATCAGAAGATCGTCGTCGACGAGGCCTCCTCAAGGCTCGGGGACGGGATCATAATTACTCAGCCTTTTGTTTTTGCGAAGGGAACGGTCCCTGCACAGAACGGCCTTAGCCGCTATGGTGTCATTGATTATCAAGACACTGCATGGAGCCGCGCCCAGTACACACTGACCATTGAGGTACAGCCTACCGACGGCGTGCATATCAACGTCTCCGTCAATGCCAAGGTCGAGGGCCGCTCGGGAACTGGCATCTCATACGAATGGCGTACGGTGCCGAGTTCGGGTCTCGCAGAGGATGAATTTTTGGCAAAGCTCGTCGAGGCTGTGACGGGCGTTTCGCCGGACGGGGCGGAACAGGACCATCCATGACATGA
>JBJMGO010000123.1:0-2909 GCA_045807825.1 Pyrinomonadaceae bacterium
ACTTCGTATCTTCCAGGGATTGGCGGCAAATCACACGTGTTTGCGAGACCGTTTTTGGCGCTCTGCAGAAGGTAAAAGACGCGGCGGTCGCGGACGAGAAGATCCTGAACGAGCTGGGTCTTACAGACATCGAGCGAGACCTAGTTCGTATCAACCCCGGCTATTCGCACGTCGCGGCGAATTGTCGGCTCGATTCTTTCCTAACTGAAGAGGCCTATAGCTTTGTCGAACTCAACGGTGAGAGCCCTGCGGGCGTCGCCTACGCAGATTCCGCTACGGAGATCTTTCAGTCGTTGCCGGTATTCGAGAAGTTTGCAGAAAAATATACAGCAAGGGGTCTCGAAGGCCGCTCGAAGATGCTCGACGTCCTGTTGAGTTGCTATGAGGAGTTCCTTGGACGCAAGCCGGACAAGGCGCCGACCATAGGGATCGTTGATCTCAAAGACCTGCCGACACAAAAGGAATTTGAGCTTTTCAAGGAATATTTTGAGAGTCACGGCTACCAAGGGGTGATCGCCTCACCGGATGAACTCGAATTCGACGGCAAAAAGCTGACATTCAACGGCACCGAGATGGATATCGTTTACAAACGGCTCCTTGTGAACGAGTATCTGCCGATAATCGACGATGCACCCGCGTTGCTGTATGCGTATCGCGCGGGTGCGGTGTGTGTCGTCAATAGTTTTCAAGGAAAGATCGTTCACAAGAAAGCTATCTTTGCGGTGCTGACGGATGAGCGGTACGAGGACTTGTTCGACGACGCAGAAGTGACCGCTATTCACGACCACGTGCCGTGGACGCGTAAATTCAGAGAGGCTAAGACGATCAACCACGGTGAGGACATCGATCTTGTGGAATGGACCCGTGCAAACTCATCAAAGCTCGTGCTCAAGCCGAATGACGATTACGGCGGTCACGGGATCTATATTGGCTGGAATGTTAGCGCCTCTGAGTGGGGCGACGCCATAGCTCATGCTCTCGAGAATGGCGATTATCTTGTGCAGGAGCGCGTTAAAACTGCGCGGGAGAATTTCCCAATGCTGACTGACGACGCCGGGAACTGGCAGATGGTCGAGCAGCTTGTAGACCTCGATCCGCTCCTGTTTTTGGGGAAGGTTGGGTCCGCGTTTACGCGGCTCTCGTCGAATGAGCTAGCTAATGTTACCGCCGGCGGCGGGATGGTGCCGACCTTTATAGTTGAAGACTGAGATGCCTGACGCAACAACGACATCACGGCTTCGGGAGCTGACTGACGAGTATTTGCGTCTCGAGCATAAGCTCAAGCTTGGTGGTGGACCTGAGAAGATCGACAAGATCCACAAGCAGCGAAAGCTGACGGCGCGTGAGCGTGTCGAGACGCTTCTCGATCCCGGCAGCTTTTCGCAAGAGATTGGCCTGCTGGTAGCGTACGACCAGTACGACGGGCAGGCTCCCGCGGCGGCTGTCGTTACGGTGGTTGGCAAGATCGAGGGCCGCGAATGTGTAGTCGTTGCGAATGACGCAACCATAAAGGCCGGCGCGTGGTACCCGGAAACGATCAAAAAGATCCTGCGGGCGCAGGAGATCGCGATGCGGAATCGTGTTCCGATCGTGTATCTAGTTGATTCCGCGGGAGTGAATTTACCGTATCAGGGCGGTGTTTTCCCGGGGCAGTACGGAGCGGCGCGGATCTTTTACTACAACTCGCTAATGCGACGGTATCTGAAAGTGCCGCAGATCGCGGCCGTGATGGGAATGTGCGTCGCGGGCGGAGCGTACTTGCCTGCATTGAGCGACGTGATCCTCATGGTCGAGGGGACGTCCTTCATGGGTCTCGGCGGGGCCAATCTCGTCAAAGGAGCCACGGGCCAGACCATCGACAACGAAACTCTCGGCGGTGCGATCACGCATAACGCCATCTCCGGTGTGGCGCACTACCGGACGATGAATGACGAGGAGTGTTTGGCGAAGATCCGTCAATTAGTTGCAGAGTTGCCGAGTCCGCAGAGTTCCAGAGTGTCCAGGAATTCCTCTGAACTGCGAGACTCTGAAGCTTTGCGACTCTACAACTTACTGCCAGATGATCATCGTGCTCCGTACGATATGCGGGCTGTTCTGGATTGCTTTTTGGATGGTCCGGTAGACGAATTTCAGGCGGATTTTGCAAAGGAGATGATCTGCGGGACGGCGCGGATCGGAGGAATGCTTGTCGGCGTTATAGCAAACTCGCGCGCGATGTCGAAAGGGCGTCCGGGAAAGAATGAGCGGCCGCGGTTTGGCGGGATCGTCTATACCGAGTCTGCGGAGAAGACCGCATATTTTATAGACAATTGCGACAGGCACGACACGCCGCTGCTGTTCGTACAGGACGTGTCGGGCTTCATGGTCGGGGCCGAGGCGGAGCACAGCGGGATAATTCGTGCGGGAGCTCGCTTTGTCGAGGCGATGGCGACCGCAAAGGTGCCAAAGATCGTGCTGACGATCAATCACGCTTCCGGTGCCGGCTACTACGCGATGGCGGGGCAGGGCTTCGATCCTGACTTCATTTTCTCCCTGCCAACCGGCAGGATGGGCGTGATGGAGGGCGATTCCGCTGTGCAGGCAATGTTCGGAACGCAGCTCGAAAAGCTGAAGCAGGCCGGTCAACAGCCTGACGCCGAACTCCTGGCCGAGATGGATACCGTTCGCGAAACCTACGACCGGGAGCTTGACGCCAAACACGCCGCCGCCCGAGGTCTCGTCGACGCGATCGTCACGCCGGAAAACATCCGCGACGCGCTCATCCTTGCCCTCCAGACATGTCAGAACACTTCCGCACCGCACATCGGAGCATTCGTCCTCCCTGGATGACGAGAAAGGGCCAGATAAGGTTCAACAGAGTAGAGCCGCCCGAGAGCGGCCTCCTCATCTCCCCGTAGATTGAGGTTACC
>JBJMGO010000124.1:0-3713 GCA_045807825.1 Pyrinomonadaceae bacterium
ACGACGGACTCGCGCTAGATTCATGGCTGCGGTCGCAGTTCTACAAGAACCACAACAAGGGGCGCACCTGCAAAGACATCAAGATCGAACGCCACTACAAAAAATACGCCGAATGGCGCGGCCTCGTCATCTGGTGCGACATGACCGAGAAGTGGATCACCTGACACAAGAACCAACATCGCGGTGTTCTCGTATGCAGAGGTGGTCTATACGTGATCGGATTGAACCAGTTTGATGGAGCGGGCGTCTTATGTAGTAGAATGGTGCATCCTCTCCCGCAGGAAATGATCGAAACGGGCAAATTTCTCCAGCAGCGTTACCGCATCGACAAGCAGATCGGTCAGGGCGGCATGGGTGCCGTGTACGTTGCCACGGACGAGCGTTTTGGCAGCCGCGTCGCTATCAAAGAGACGCTGTTCATGGACGACAATTTTCGAAAGGCGATCGAAAGGGAAGCGCGTCTACTCAACAGCCTCAAACACCCCGCGTTGCCGCGCGTCACGGATCACTTTGAGGAGGACAACGGTCAATTCCTCGTGATGGAATATATCGCGGGTGAGGACGTCGCCACCATCCTCGAGCGTGAGCAGCGGCCTTTTCCCGTGGAGCAGGTGTTGAAGTGGGCCGATGAGCTTTTAGACGCTCTCGACTACCTGCATAACCAAACGATGCCGGTCGTTCACCGGGACATCAAACCGCAGAATCTGAAGATCACTCCAAAGGGCGATGTCATCCTTTTAGACTTTGGACTGGCCAAGGGAAATCCAACTGACGCCAGCCAACAGACTGCAGCAAAGAGCATCTTTGGCTACTCGAAAAACTACGCTTCGCTCGAGCAGATCCAGGGCAGCGGCACCGATCCGCGTAGTGATCTATACTCTCTAGCCGCAACGCTTTACCACCTGCTGACCAACGTAGTGCCTGAGGATGCTCTGAGCCGTGCGATGAGCGTATTGAGCCAAAAAGGCGATCCGCTGCTCCCGGCGAATATGGTAGAGCCGTCGGTCCCAAAAGGTATCGCTGGAGCTCTATACCAGGCGATGAGCCTCAACGCCGATCACCGGCCGGAATCCGCGGCCGCGATGCGTGAGATGCTCCGCAACGCGGATCAGTACGGCCATCTGACTGACAACATTCAGCACGCGGCCCAGACCGTGCAGATGGCTGATGTTTTTGCTCACAAGACGCGGCTGATGCAAGAGGGCACGAACGCCGCTCCTCAGCACGAGGTCAAGACAGAGGTCCTTGCGGGCGAGATCTCGCAAGAGACGCGGGTCCATTCGGGTGCCGCACTTGCGGCAACGACGGACTCACCTCGGCGAGCACAAGGCGTCGGCTTTCTAGCGGGCATCGGTGCGGTAGCTGTGCTGGCATGTGTTGCCGCCGCGGGAGTCTACATGGTGAAGCCGTCGCTCTTTGATGGCAGCTCGGCCGCTCAGCAGCCGGCCAATCAAACGGCTGCTCCGAATGAGGCTCCTCAAGCACCAGCGAGCGCGGCAGTGACAGCCTCGAATTCCAATTCGACCGCCGCGGCTCCTGCTCCGGAGACGGGCCAGAACACGCGCACCAGCGAGACGGCCAAGTCGAATAAGAAGACCAACGCGACGAAGAACGAAGACGGCTCAGGTCCAGACGAAACCGTGGTTCAGGTACCCGCTGCGGAGGGTGACCTTCCACCGGGCGGAATGGTAGTTACAAAAAAGAATCCGGACGGCACCACGACAACCACTCGGATAGTTCCGCGTCCGCCAGTACCGGGCGACCGGTACAATCCGTTCCCGCCGGGCTTCGATCCCGGCATGTACCGCTACATGTCACCCGCCGAGCGTCAGCAGGTCAGGGATGCGATCAAAAAGGCGAGGGATCAGCAAAAGCAAAATCAGCGTGGTGCCCGACCACAGCCTCGACCAGAGGACACGCCGCCCGATAGTAATTTCGTAGACATTCCATAGGTGTAGCATCAAAGTATGTGCACGATCTTCGCGCATCCTGCGGTGCCGATAGTCGCTGCTGTGTGCCTGCCCCGAGGAGTAGCAACGCCGTGGCTAATAGCTGCCGGCATTCTGTGCTCGATCATTCCTGATGCAGACGCGATAGGTTTCAGCTTTGGGGTGCCATACGGCTCGATGTTTGGCCACAGGGGGATCACGCACTCGATCGCTTTTGCCGCGGTGCTCGCCGCCGTTCTCGCATTCTCCTTTTTTAGAGGCTCGCCCGAAGGTGTCGCGGTGCCGCTGCTCTACCTTTTCCTCGCTACACTCTCGCATCCGATGCTCGACATGTTGACGAACGGCGGCTCCGGCGTCGCGCTGGTCGCGCCTTTCACTGGTGAAAGATATTTCTTCCCGTGGCGCCCGATCGAGGTCTCGCCGATCGGTTTCTCGTTCTTTAGTCCACGCGGCTGGATGGTTATCGAGAGTGAATTGTGGTGGGTCTGGCTGCCGGCGGCGGCCGTTTTTTCTACGGTCTACTTCGCGCGACGGGTGGCCGCCGTCTAGTATTACGCGTCGAGTGCTCCGCCGATGATCTCCTGGAGCTGCGCGGTCAGCCGGTCACAGGCGTCCTTTTCGTCATTGTTCGGCGGGTAAATGAGCGGGTGATATGTGACATCAACGTGCGTGAAGAAATGCGGCCGTGACTGCCCTTGGGCCCAAACGCGGTTGCCGCCCTTGATCGTTACTGGCAGGATCGGCACCTGAGCCCGGATGGCGATGCCGGCTACCCCTTCTTTAAAGTTTAGTAACTTGCCGTCGCCAAACGCCCGCTCACCCTCCGGGAAGATGACGAGCACTGCTCCGCCCTTCAAAGCGCGGAGTGCGGTCTTGATCGACGCTAGGGCCTTCGCTCCGCCCTCAAGAGACACCGGAAACGCTCCCAGGTATCTGATCATCGGGCCGACGAACTTCCATTCAAAGGCCTCGCCCCACGCCATAAAGCTCAGCCGCTGCCGGACGGGAGCGGTGATCCACGCCGGATCAAAATACGCCTGGTGGTTCGAAGCAAGGATGTAAGGGAATGCGTCCTCGGGCGGGATGTTCTCGCGACCGTGGTAACGGATGGACCACAGCACCTTGCTCGCGACCCATGCAAACCCCTGCAACAAACGGCGGGCGATAGGCGAGGGATAAGTTAAAACTTCCTTTTGGGCCACTTGAAAAAAGAACGGAGCCGCTGTCAGGCTCCGTCCTCAAAGGATAGTGTTTGAGATCGCGAAATTCAATTCACGATGCCCTCGAGTGGAAAGAGGCTGTCTACAAATTCGACGTGGAGCCGTGTGATCCCATCCGCCCCGACGCGTGAGCCGCGGACGACGGAAAGAATATTAATGTCATAGCGTTCGCTGACGAAACGGACGAATGTGCCGGGCTCTAGCTGATGACCTGTAAACACCGCGGCACCGCCGAGGCTGATATTCTCGGTCACTGTTTGTTCTGAAAAAAGGATGATGCCCGTTTGGTCGTGCTGCTCGAGCCGGACCGGCTCGGGAATGAAGTATCGGGTCTGCTTGCGTAGCTCGCTTGGCAGATGACTGTCGTCGGCACGTAAGTTTGCCTGGCCTATATGCCAGAGACCGTTGCCTTCCCGAGACCGTTCCATCAGCTCGTACAGCCGAGATGGATGGTCAATGTAGTCGGTCGGCGGATTCTTGCCAATAAACGCCATACCGACCGAGTATTCCGGCTTCAAAGGCGAACCTATTGCTATGCATCGCC
>JBJMGO010000125.1:0-4560 GCA_045807825.1 Pyrinomonadaceae bacterium
GAGTCGCTCGAACGGATGGAAAGGATAATCGCTGACGGCGGCTTCAAGCTGGGAACCGAGGGACAATTAAAAAATCTCGAAGACTTGCTCGCTAATCTACAGGAGCCGAACACATCGCTGCAGGAGCCAAACACTTCCGTCCAGGAGCCAAATACATAAATAGATGAGACAAATAACTGCGTGTGAATTTATAACGCTCGACGGTGTCATACAGAACGAGGAGAATGACGGCGATGGATTTAAGTACGGCGGGTGGTTTTTCCCGTATGACGATGAGGTTACCGGAGCCGTGCTGCAGGAGCGATTGGCCAAACCTGTGGATCTGTTGTTGGGACGCAAAACCTTTGATATTTGGGAGACGTATTGGCCGACGCATTCAAACTTTTGGCCAAATGTGATGACCGCGACGAAGTACGTCGCCTCCAACACACGCGATTCAAGCGACTGGCAGCCGAGCGTCTTCCTGAGCGGCGACCTTGCCCAAAAAGTACGCGAGCTAAAGCAAACGGAAGGTCCCGACCTGCACGTGCTTGGAAGCGCCGATATGCTGCAGACGCTCTTCAAAGCCGATCTCGTTGATAGGCTCGAGCTTATGATAATTCCCGTAACGCTCGGCACCGGAAAACGTCTCTTCCAGGACGGCACGATCCCTGCGGCATTCAAGGTGGCAAATGCTCAAGTTGCTCCAAAAGGTATCATCATCGCCACCTACGAACGCGATGGCGACCTAAAGACGGGCTCACCGCAGATCAAGGAAGACTCGTGAACCAAACCGTATACCTCGTGAGGCATTGTCAGGCAGCGGGGCAAGAACCGGATGCTCCGCTGACTGAAGAGGGGGATCGGCAAGCGGTAGCTTTGGCCGAACGGCTGAGTCACATTACTATCAACCGTATTATCTCCAGTCCGTTCCTCAGAGCGCGTCAGTCGATACAGCCGCTCGCTAATCGACTTGCATTAACTATCGAGATGGATGACCGGCTGATCGAGCGCGTGTTGAGCTCAGCTCAACACGATGATTGGCGGGAGCGGCTGGCCCAAACCTTTGTAGATCCGGACCTCAGCTTTGAAGGAGGCGAGTCAAGTCGGGCCGCGATGGCCCGAGGTGTTGCGGTAGTTGATGACGCAATTCGGCACGATGCAACGGGCACTATTCTCGTCACGCACGGCAACTTGATGACATTGATCCTGAAGCATTTTGATGACCAGATCGGGTATTCTGAATGGGAGAAGCTTACAAATCCGGATGTGTATTGCGTTAAATTTAATAGTGGTGGAGCTGTTGTTGAGCGACTAGCTCAATAGCCTGTTGTGGGATTGCAGGGAGGAGTGATATGCCGCACGGTAAGATATGTTACCTCGAGATTCCGGCTCTAACAGCGGAAGCATCCGCCGAGTTTTACAGCAGTATCTTTGGCTGGACGGTCAGGTCCCGCGGCGACGGTGAGCTTGCTTTCGACGACAGGGGTTCTGTAAGCGGCACTTGGGTCAAGGAGAGCGATAGAACTCCGGACGAGACGACCAGGATATACATCATGGTCGACGACATTTCGGAGACTCTCCGGCAGGTTGAGGCTGCAGGCGGACGCATGCTCACACCGCGAACCGAAATAGGTCCAGGTATCGGAGCATTCGCTGTGATCGCTGACCCTGCAGGTGCGGAGTTCGGACTATACGAGGAGCCTAAAAAATGACGATCGCAAAGAACACGATCTGCCTGTGGTTTGACGGCGGAGCAGAGGAAGCGGCTCGCTTTTACGCTGAGACCTTTCCTGATTCATCCGTTGATGCAGTGCACCGGGCGCCGGGCGATTATCCCGCCGGTAAGGAGGGCGATGTGATCACCGTGCAGTTTACGGTGATGGGCATTCCATGCATGGGTCTCAATGGCGGGCCGATGTTCGAGCACAGTGAGGCGTTCTCTTTTCAAGTCGCTACCCAGGATCAAGAGGAGACCGACCGCTACTGGAATGCCATCGTCGATAATGGCGGCCAAGAGAGCGACTGCGGCTGGTGCAAAGACAAATGGGGCATTTCCTGGCAGATCACTCCGATCGGCCTGACGGAGGGTTACACCGATCCGGACCCGGCGGTTGCCAAACGCGTTTTCGAGGCGATGATGACTATGAAAAAGATCGACATTGTCGCTATAGAAGCTGCTCGCCGCGGTTGAACTCAGATGCGCCGCACGTGGACGATCATCGGAGTCAGAGATGTGGCGACCGGCATCAGTTGGTACCAGTCTCTGCTTGGACTGCCGCAAACGCCGCCGGTGCATTCGTATTTTGGCCAGGTCCTGGACGATGATGGCACAGTTCTGGTATGCCTTCATGAATGGGGTGAGCACGAGCATCCGTCGCTCGCGAGTCCTGACACAGCGGCCCCGGGGAACGGGCTTCTGCTGTTCTTCCGCGTGGATGACTTTGATACCTGCCTCGCAAACGCACGGATGCTCGTCGACAGCTTTGAGGAGGAGCCGAGCCTCAGTCCGAACACGCGCACAATGGAGTTCTCGCTTCGCGATCCGGACGGATATTATGTGACTGTCAGCGCTTATGAGCGAACCCGATAAAGTAGAGATCCGCGGCGTAGCGCCGTGCTTTGTTGTAAGGGACGTGCCTAAGGCACTCGCGTTTTACCGGGATGGGCTTGGCTTTGAGATCACCTTCGAGGCTGAACCGGACGATGTGTTCTTCGGGATAGTCCAGCGTGGTGCGGCGATGCTGATGTTCAAGGCTCTCGGCGTCGAGCCCGTGCCGAATTACACACGTGACGTCGGTAAGGGCGAGCTTCGCTGGGATGCCTACTTCGCAGTGCCTGATCCCGATGCCTTGGCCGCTGAATTCGCAACGCGGGACGTAGCTTTCTTCAGGCCGATCGAAGACACACACGACGGCCTCCGTGGCTTTGAGGTAGAGGACCCAAACGGCTATATTCTCTTTTTCGGGCGGCCGCTGTAATACGCAGCCGACTTTCCTATACGAGCAGCTTGGGGCTGCTACTTAAAAACGAAGCTGTGGTCGTACTGACCAAAGTTGTTGGTCGTGATCCCGTTGCGCGTCGTAGCGCCGTAGGTTGAGCGACCCGGGGTGAATTCGATGGTGACGATGCCGCCTTTCTCCAGCGTGATCTTTCCGGCATGGACGGCGGCCGTGCAGACAGATGAATCGGCGGTATAAACGTCGCTCCCCCAGACAGCGCCTGCGGTGCCGTCCGGCGGACATTCAAATCTGTACCGTAATCCTGTTTCAGTCTTTACGAAGCCCGGATTCTCAGACCAGCTTATAGGTGTCGGCTCGTCAGCTCCGGCAAGGTCGCCGGGCGAGCTCTCCGGCGTCGGCTCCTGAGTCGCCGCCGTTGAGGGCGTTGTCTGCGAAGTCGATCTTGCTGTCGCGCTCGGCTTGGGTGGCGGGGCCGTGTTTGAGTTGGTATTGATCTTGACGCTCGTCGACTCTGATCCCATCCTATAGGCTGCGTAGATGAGAACGCCGATCAATCCCACGACTACGAGCAGCGTCAGCAGGCCAAGGGTGATCCACAAACCGGTCCTTTTCTTCCTTGGCTGCTGCGTGGTGACAGCCGCCTGGGTCGGAGACATCACGATGGTTGGCTCACTGGCCAGTTGATCGACGAGCGGAGCGCCGTCCATCAGGCAATATGCCTGGGCGTCGTCAGTCGTCGTAGTGCCGCATCTGGGACAGATCTTCATATTGTCGTGCGAAACCACTCCACAAACTTCGGAATGCCGTCCGCGATCTTCGTGGTGGGATTATAGCCGAGTTTGGTGCGCGCTTTCGAGATGTCAGCAAATGTTAGCGGTACGTCGCCCGGCTGCATTGGCTGACGCTCGATGATCGCTTGTCTGCCTAGAGACTTTTCGATGAGGCCGATGAGCTCGCGCAGCTCTACCGTCTGCGATTCGCCGAGGTTAAAGATATCGTAATTTGCGGCATCGTAATCTATCGCCGCGCGCACGCCCTGAATAATGTCATCCACGTATGTGTAATCACGCCGAGTCGTACCATCGCCAAAGACCGGGATGGGCTTTTCCTCGCTGATCATTCGCGAAAACTTATGTATCGCGAGATCAGGCCGCTGGCGTGCTCCGTAAACGGTAAAGAACCGCAGGCAGACGCAGCGAATGTCGTACAGATGCGAGTACGTATGGCATATCAGCTCACCCGCCGCCTTTGTCGCTGCGTAGGGCGAGATCGGATTAAAGATCGGATCGTCCTCGGCAAACGGTACCTTCTCATTGACGCCATAGACACTCGAGGACGAGCCAAAGACAAATTGCTTTACGCCGTGCTGTCGCGCGAGCTCGAGCAAATTCAACGTGCCGTTGATGTTTGTCTCTGCGTATAGCTTTGGTTCCGTTAACGACGGCCTCACACCCGCGCGTGCCGCAAGGTGGACGATGACATCAAAGTCCGTATTCGCAAAGACCTGCTCAAGTGCCTTTGGCTCGCGAATGTCCGCCTCGACGAGTTTGCAATTCGCCTCTTTGAGGTGGCCGGCGACATTCGCCCACTTTATGTCGGGAGAGTAGAAATCGTTGAA
>JBJMGO010000126.1:0-21204 GCA_045807825.1 Pyrinomonadaceae bacterium
GCAGCCTTTGATAAGGCAAAGGAATACGGCCGCTTCGTCATCGTGGAGAAGCAGCTCATGGGCTCCGACTACCGTGCGCTTGTCGTGAATAACAAGCTGATCGCCGTAGCGGAACGCGTTCCGGCACACATCATCGGTGACGGCAAGAGCACGATCCAGCAGCTGATCGACACGGTGAACGCCGATCCCCGTCGCGGTTACGGGCACGAAAAGGTCCTCACGCAGATCACGGTCGACGGGCAGACAATGCGGTGCATTCACAAGATTGGTTTTGAGCTCGACACCGTCTTGCCAAAGGGCGAGCGGCTCAACTTAAAGACGACCGCCAACATCTCAACCGGCGGCACCTCGATAGACGTGACAGACGACGTGCATCCTGAGAATGTATTTCTCTTTGAACGAATCGCACGGATCATAGGGCTTGACGTCGCCGGAATCGATGTCATGGCCGACAACGTTACGGAACCGCTTCACGAGAGTGGCGGCGGTATCATCGAGGTGAATGCCGCTCCCGGTTTCCGCATGCATCTCGCTCCAAGTGAAGGCATTCCCCGCAATGTCGCTGAGCGTGTCATCGACATGCTCTTTCCGCCGGGTACACCGGCACGCATACCGATCTTCTCGATCACGGGGACCAACGGCAAGACGACCACTACGCGGCTGATTGCCCACATTCTCAAGACGAGCGGCAACACGGTCGGTTTCACCACCACTGACGGTACATATATCGGCAATCAGCAGATCACGCGCGGCGACAACACCGGTCCTGTCTCGGCACAGTTGGTGTTGAAAGATCCGACCGTCGATGTCGCCGTGCTCGAGACGGCACGCGGCGGCATTATCCGTTCGGGACTCGGTTTTGAGTATTGCGACGTCGGCGTCGTGATGAATATCGCCGCCGATCATCTTGGACTAAAGGATGTGAACACACTCGAAGACCTCGCTCGTGTAAAGAGCGTCGTTCCGAGAGCTGTCTCGCCCGATGGCTACGCCGTTCTGAATGCCGAGGATGACCTGGTCTACGACATGCGGGAGCTTGTTAACGGGCATGTCGTGTACTTCTCAATGGACGAGAGCAACAAGAATATCCAGCGGCAGGCACGTCGCGGTCGCATCTCGTGCGTCTACGAGAACGGCTATATCACCATTCTCAAGGGCAAGTGGAAGGTCCGTATTGAGCGTGCAGTGAACATACCTGTTACTTACGGTGGCCGTGCGGAGTTCATGATCCAGAATGTGCTTGCGGCGACGCTCGCGGCTTTTGTGCATGGCGTTTCCATCGAAGCGATGCGGGTGGGATTGACGACATTCAACGCCGGCACTGCACAGACGCCGGGAAGGTTGAACTTTATCGAGATCGGCGATACGACGCTCTTAATGGATTATGCCCATAATCCCGCCGGGCTGCGCGAGCTCGCCAAATTTATCGCTAAACTGCCCAACAAATACCGGACCGTCGTGATGAATGGAACCGGGGACAGACGCGACGAGGACATTCGTGAATTCGGACGGGTCGCAGGCGAGGTTTTTGACCGCGTAGTGATCCGGCGCGGGCATTACCTACGCGGCCGCGATGAGCAAAACATGTACGACCTTATAAAGGCCGGTATCGCAGAATCCGGCCGCGAGCCTACTGTGCGTGTGATCCCGGAGGGTCCCGAAGCGATAAGTCACGCGATCAAGAACGCTCGAAAGAATGAGTTGGTCGTGACTCTCGCTGATAAGGTTCCTGAGGACATCGCTACGGTACAGGCTCTACGCGATAAATATATGAATACCGACGGGCAAAAGGGTCAGCGGTAGATCTCGGTTACCGGGCGGCCATCCCTGATGTAGCCACGGTACATTCCTGCAGAGTTGAACGGCAGGGTCACGTTGCCTTGAGCATCGACGCAGATGAGCCCGCCCTCGCCGCCGATCTTTGTGAGGTGATCGATCGTCTCTCGAGCCGAGTCCGCTAGGCTGATCGACTTGTATTTCATCCGAGCGGAAACGTCGTAGGCCGTAACGCCCACCATAAAGAACTCACCATGACCCGTACCGGAGACCGCGCAGACCTCGTCAGCGTAAGTTCCTAATCCAACAAGCGGCGTATCGCCGACCCGGCCGAACTTTTTGTTCGTCATGCCACCCGTGGATGTTGCGGCAGCGAGACGACCTTGTGAGTCGCAAGCGACTGCGCCCACAGTTCCTTTCTGCTGATCACGAAAAACGAAATGCTGGTCTGTCGGACTTGCGGCGTCGGCCTCCTCTAGGAGCTCGATCTCCTCGACGGTGTGGTCGAGCTCGACTACGCCTTCGGCACGAGCATGCTGGAGTTGGAGCCAGCGATGCTCAGTAAAAAAGTATTCGTCACTCTCAAACTCCACACCCTGTTGATGCGCGAATTCGGCTGCGCCGTCACCGGCAAGGAGGACGTGCTGCGTCTTCTGCATCACGAGGCGAGCGAGCTTGATAGGGTTCTTGACGTGCTCGACCGCAGCGACGGCGCCCGCCCTCAGACGGGACCCGTCCATGATGCACGCGTCCATCTCCTGCCTCCCATCGTGCGTAAAGACCGCACCGCGACCAGCGTTGAAAAGCGGAAAATCCTCGAGCGACACGACCGCGGCCTCGACCGCATCGACAGCCGAACCTCCCGATTCGAGTACACTCCATCCCGCACGCAGGGCCGTTTCGAGACCGTTACGGTATTCCCGCTCAAGGTCCACGGTCATCTGAAGGCGCAGGATAGTGCCCGCTCCGCCGTGTATTGCTAATGCTGGTCGCATAAGAGAGTGCCAACAAAAGGCACAAGTAACGCTAAAGGGCAGAATATCATTTCGTGTCTTTCGTGCATTTCGTGGGCTATATCTTCACGTTGCGTAGGCGAAGGGCGTTGAGGATGACTGACACAGAGCTGAACGTCATCGCCGCGCTTGCGATCATTGGCGACAGCAGCAGTCCGGTGAAAGGAAATAGCACACCCGCCGCGATCGGCACGCCGATGATGTTGTACGCAAAGGCGAAGAAAAGATTCTGACGAATGTTCCGCATCGTTGCCCGGCTGAGGTTGAGTGCTCTGAGAATGCCGTTGAGATCCGGCTTTAGCAGCGTAATGTCGGCCGACTCGATAGCCACGTCTGTTCCGCTCGCAAAGGCGATCCCGACATCCGCCTGTGCTAACGCCGGAGCGTCGTTAACACCGTCGCCGGCCATTGCGACGATCTTGCCCTGGGACTGAAGCTCCTCGACCTTCGCGGCCTTGTCCTCGGGCATGACCTCGGCGAAGACCTGATCGATGCTGAGCACCTTGGCGACATCGTCCGCGATGGTCTGATTGTCGCCGGTCATCATGATGACGGCGATACCTTGGTGATGCAGCGCGTCAACGGCTTGTTTCGCTGAGGACTTCAACGAATCCGCGATCGCAATTGCTGCAATGCTCTCGTTTCCTATGCTGAGAATGCAAAGCGATGAGCGAGGGTGGATTCCGGAATCGAACATCAACTGAGCGGCCGCCTCAATACTCATTGGCGCTAACTTGTTAGACACTCCCGGCTGGTACTTGTGAGCTCCCGTTACCATCACTTGTTCGCCATTTACCTGCCCGGCCACGCCAATGCCCGTGATGGACTTAAAGTCACTGCTCGCGTAGATGGGGAGTTGGCGACGAGTTGCCTCCCCGACAATCGCGGATGCAAGGGGGTGCTCGCTATGAACTTCCAATGAAGCGGCAATAGACAACACCTCGTCTTCTGAAAAATGGCGGTCGCCTCCGCCTCCGGTACTGACTCGGCCACGAACACCCTTACCAAATACGAGTACTCTCTCTACTCGCGGCTTGCCTTCGGTCAGTGTTCCAGTTTTGTCGACGACAATCGCCCTTACCTTTTCCAGCGTTTCCAGAGCCTCGGCTTTCTTGATGAGAACGCCCGAGCGGGCTCCGCGGCCGGTGGCGACCATGATGGACATTGGGGTCGCGAGGCCGAGTGCGCAGGGGCAGGCGATGATGAGGACGGAGACGGCGGCGACGACGGCTGAGGCAAAGCTGCCGAGTGCGAGCCAGACGACGAACGCGATGACCGCGACGAGGATCACTGCCGGGACGAAGTATCCCGCGACGACGTCAGCGAGCCGCTGGATCGGAGCACGGCTGCGCTGAGCTTCGCCGACCATGCGGACGATCTGCGCGAGGAGCGTCTCTGAGCCGACACGTGTCGCACGCATTGTGTAGCTACGATTCCCGTTGATTGTGCCGCCGATGACATTGTCGCCAGCGTGCTTTTCGGCAGGCATCGATTCCCCGGTGACCATCGATTCGTCAATAGAGGTGTCGCCCTCTATGATCTCGCCGTCTGTCGGGACCTTTTCGTTTGCTTTGACACGCAGCGTCTGCCCGACATGCACATTTGCAAGATCGACAACCTCCTCGCGACGATCATCGTGAATAACGGTCGCTGTCTCAGGCGCGAGGCGAAGCAACTCTTTGATCGCCGACGAAGTCTGCGCACGGGCGCGTAATTCGAGCATCTGCCCGAGCAGAACAAGCGTCGTGATCACGGCTGCGGATTCGAAATATGCCGGCACGAGACCTGTGTGCATGTCTCGCATCGCTGCCGGGAAGATCTGCGGTGCAAAGAGAGCCGCCAGGCTGAGAAGATACGCGGAGCCCGTACCGATCGCGATCAGCGTGAACATATTCGGCGTCATGTTCTTGATCGATGCGACCGCGCGTTGGAAAAACGGCCAGCCGCCCCACAGCACGACTGGTGTAGCGAGTGCGAACTGCAGCCAAAGGGAAGAGCTAAGCCACGAATGCACGAATGAATACGCTGGGAGCATCTCCGACATCGCGATAACAAACACCGGCAGCGTGAGCACGGCTGAGATCCAGAACCTGCGTCTCATGTCGAGGTATTCGGGATCCGGAGTGTCATCGAGCATGATCTCCTTTGGCTCGAGCGCCATGCCGCAGATCGGGCAAGAGCCGGGACCGAGTTGGAGGATCTCGGGGTGCATCGGGCAGGTGTATTCTCTGTCAGAGCCGCCTACGTTAGCTGGTGGTGCTGACAGATATTTGTCTGGATTGGCAACAAACTTGTCGCGGCAGCCCGTCATGCAGAAATAGTAGGTCGTGCCTTCGTACCCATATTCAGCCGCGGCGGAGTCTGGCAGGACGAGCATTTTGCACACAGGATCCACCTGCGGCTCAGATGCCGGCTCCGGCGTTTTATTCCTGCCGAGGCTGACGATCTGCTGTGGCATACAAAAAAGTTTAGCTCACGAACGAAGATTCTCAGGAATAATCGGTAGATTCCATTTTTCTATTACTCGGAGGCTCCATACCCTGGAGCCGAACCTTATCCGAAAAGGCAAATCCCGATGCGTCGGGATACGCAAAGCCGAGAGTCACGCATTGAGCGAGATGTCCGGCTGCCGAAGTGAGGTCTTAATGCGTTTTTTACCCATTCTCGTACTCGGGCTCGTCGCCCTTCTCTCATCAACATCTTTAGCGCAGAATGCTGTTCCGATCCGTCTCGCCTCGGCCGACAACATCGAGGACCTTTTTTTCCCGAGGGCAACGCCGTCATCGGTGAATGTCGTTTCTCTGGAGCGGCAGGCCTTTGTCCTCGTGAACAAAAAGCGCGAGGAGAATGGTCTTAGAGATCTCGAGTGGAGCGATAAACTTGAGGCTGTGGCGAGGCTGCACTCGGACAACATGGCTGAGTACCGGTTCTTCTCGCACAAGGGGCTGGACAATAAGTATGTCAGCGACCGGGCCGATGCGGCTCACGTGGGTGCGTGGCGTTCGATCGGTGAAAACATAGCAACCATGCGGGGCTATTCTGACCCGGTCGCCATGGCTGTCGAGCTCTGGCTCGATTCGCCGAGTCATCGGCACAATATGATGGACCCCAACTGGAAAGAATCGGCGATCGGCGTCGGCGTGGCAGAAGATGGGTCGATCTACTTTACGCAAGTTTTTCTGACGAGGAAATAAGGGTGCACGTTCCGGAATAACGAATAGCGAATAACGAAGAACGAATAACGGTCCGGGGCGTCAGCGCTCCGGGCCTTTTGCTTTATGCTATCGGAATGGCGTTTTCGCTGCCGTCGTTTGCAAAGATCAACTGGAGATTACGGGTGCTCGCCAGGCGTGAGGACGGGTTTCACGAGCTCTGCACTCTCTTTCAGACGGTCTCGCTGCACGATACGCTGCAATTTGACGAGTCTGACCGGTTGGCACTGACCTGTGACGATCCTCGCGTTGCAACGGATAGTAGCAACCTGATCATGAGAGCCGCCTCATTGCTGGAGAAAGCCTCATCACGCAGAAATGGAGCGGCCATCCACCTCGAGAAAAGAATCCCATTCCCGGGCGGTCTCGGCGGCGGCTCCTCTAATGCGGCTGTTGCGCTCATCGGCTTGGCGAGGCTGTGGAAGCTAGAGGATGTTGATCTTGAATCCCTCGCGGTTGAGCTCGGCTCAGATGTGCCTTTCTTTTTGCATGGAGGAACGGCGGTTGGTGCCGGCAGGGGCGAGATCATCGTATCGATGGGTGACGTCAATGAGCCGAACCTGCTGATCGTCAGCCCGGACGTCAGCGTTTCAACGGCAGAGGTTTTCGGCTCGCTGGGTGCTCCCACCTTGACAAAATCAGCCTCGGACAATAACCTTACTGTTTGCCGAAAAGACGCTGAGGCCTTTGATCCGCGTCATTCGGAGCCCGAAAACGATCTCGAGCCGAGCGTCTTCGCAAGGCACCCAGAGATAGAGCGCGTCAAACGGACTTTGCTTGAACTCGAGGCTGTAAAGGCCGTGATGAGCGGTTCGGGAGCATCGGTTTTCGGTATTTTTGACAAACAAGAGACACGGCAAGCTGCAATTGAGGCCCTCGCGAATGAGCGTAGCTGGCGAAAGTTTGCCGTATCAACCGTATCCCGATCGGAGTATCGGGACATGCTTGGAATAGCGTGAGGTTGTTTCCGTAAGTTTCTTCGAGTTTCTAGAATTGGGGCGTCGCCAAGTGGTAAGGCAGCGGCCTTTGGAGCCGCCATTCGTAGGTTCGAATCCTTCCGCCCCAGCCAAGTAGAAAACTTGAATTACGCGCGGACGATCTTAGGTTGAGGTCGTCCGTTTTGATTTTTGGGATGAGTGCTTCAGTTTTGCGTGGCCCTTACTCACGTGCAGGCTACTGACACTGCGGGCTATTGACAAGAATGGGTGTGACAGGAAAGATCAAGGTTTTCGCCGGCAATGCGCACCCCGCGCTTGCCGAGGAGATCTGTGCTCATCTCGGATGCGATCTCGGCAAGTCAAATAACGCGAGATTCTCGGATGGGGAATTCAACTTCTCGATCGGCGAGAACGTCCGCGGACACGACGTCTTTATCGTGCAGCCGACCTGCCCGCCGTCGGACGAGCACCTGATGGAGCTGCTCATAATGTGCGATGCCTTTGTCAGGGCGTCTGCGGAGCGTGTGACGGCGGTGATCCCGTACTTTGGCTACGCCCGGTCAGATAAGAAGGACCGGCCGCGTGTGCCGATCTCGGCAAAGCTCGTCGCGAACCTGATCGCTAAAGCGGGTGCACATCGCGTTTTGACGATCGACCTGCACGCGTCGCAGATACAGGGCTTCTTTGATATTCCGGTCGATCACCTCTTTGCGGCACCCATCGTGGTTGATTACTTTAACGAGAACCCGATCGAAAATCTGATCGTTGTCGCGCCCGACACGGGCGGTGCCGAGCGTGCAAGGGCTTACGCCAAAAGGTTGAATGCCGGCCTCGCGCTTTGCGATAAGCGCCGTGAACGTCCAAACGAGGCCGATGTGATGAACATTGTCGGTGACGTTAAAGGCAAGAACTGCCTGATCATCGACGACATGTGCGACACCGGCGGCACGATATGCAAGGTCGCGGCTGCACTCCATTCGGCGGGAGCGAATGAGGTCTACGCGTGTTTTACCCACGGCGTGCTCTCAGGCAATGCGGCAGAGAATATCGCGAATTCGCACCTGAAGAAGGTTATCGTCACGAACACGATCCCAACGAGCGACAAGACTCAAGGGCTGGTCGACTCGGGACAACTAGAGGTTTTGAACGTCGGCGGACTGCTCGCGTCGGCGATCAGGTCGATACACGACGAGACGAGTGTTTCATCACTGTTTATTTAAGGAAGTTATGGCAGAGAAAATTACGATCAAAGCTGAAAAGCGCGACTCTCGCGGCAAGAACGAGGCCCGTCGAATGCGTGTTGCCGGCCGGGTCCCGGTCATCATATATGGCGGCAAGACCGAGCCTGTTGCGGCCAGCGCACCCCTCGCGGAGCTGGCAGCGATACTGCGTTCGGATTCCGGCGTTAACTCGGTGTTTTCGTTCGATATCGATGGCGCCGGTGAGATGGACGTGATCTTTCAGGACCGGCAGATCGATCCTGTAAAGGGGCGACTCATCCACGCCGACCTTCGTCGCCTCGTCAAGGGTTAGAAGATCGAGATGACCGTCACGATCATCTTTGATGGTGAGCCGATCGGAGTTAGGGAAGACGGCGGCATGCTCGAGCAGCCGATGCGTGAGGTTAAGGTGCTCTGCGAGCCGGCGAATGCGCCTGAGGGGATTCACGTGGATGTCTCAGGACTTCGTGTCGGTGACTCGCTGCATCTCTCCGATCTTAAGGTCGAAGAGGGTGTCGAGATCCACGGCGATCCGACCGCAGTCATCGCACATGTGGTTACGGTTAAGGAGCCTGAGCTTGAGCCGCAGGTCGAGGAAGGAGCACAGCCCGCAGTTGAGGGTGAAGCACCTGCCGAAGGCGGTGGTGAAGGCGAGGGCGGCGAATAGCCTTGAGTTGGCTCGTTGTTGGGCTCGGTAATCCGGGCCCGGAATACGCGAAAACGCGGCACAACCTCGGGTTCATGCTCGTGGACGTGCTCGCCGGGCGGCTTCAGACGACGGTAAAGCGAGAAGAATGCCGTGCCCTCATCGGGCGCGGCACCATTGATAACCAAACGGTCGAGCTCGTAAAGCCGCAGACGTATATGAATCTGAGCGGCGAGTCGGTCGCTTGTCTCGTCCAAAAGGATGAGCGAAGCGTCGAGAAGCTTATCGTGATCTCGGACGACCTTGCGATCCCTTTTGGCACCATTCGCGTGCGGCCACAGGGCACGCACGGTGGTCAGAACGGCCTGAGGTCTGTGATAGACCGGCTCGGAACCCAGGAGTTCAAAAGAGTGCGGATCGGGATCATGCCGGAACATCCGGTATCGGACGCAAGTCGATTCGTTCTCGAGAATTTTGCAAAGGGCGACGCCGCCACCGTCGAACAGGTTTTAGGCGATGCCGCGGACGCGGTTGAGACGATCATTCAAGATGGCATCGACGCGGCGATGCAGAGGTTTAATTGAGTTTCCTACTTCAGCACAAAGAGGCTGAGGTTTATAGCCAAAGGAGTAATTGAATAGATGGCAAATAGAACTTACGAAGTGATGTATATCATCGACCCGGAGACGCCGGGCGATCGCGTTGAGAAGCTCAACGAGGCGGTCGGGAACCTCATTCAAAAAGAGGGCGGCGAGATCGTACGTATGGACGATATTGGAATGCGCGAGCTCGCGTATCCTATCCAGAAAAAGACTCAGGGTCACTACGTGCTTTTTGAGATCAACGGGTCCGGACAGGAGATCGCCGAGCTCGAGCGCCGCATGCGTGTCAACGACATGATCATTCGTTTTGTTACGGTGCGGGTCGACGAGGAAAGGAAAACGGCGGATAAGCTTCGCACCAAGCGTGAGACTCGTTCTGCAAAGCGCGCTGCATTCCGGCAGCAGGCTTCGACACAATCAGCGGAGGCGCAGGCGGAGGCCTAGGAGAAAGTTATGGCAGATAACGAGATGGAAGTATTAAACGGCCCTGGTGACCTCGGTGTTGGCGAAGATGTCATCGGCGATCGCCCGCGGCGTTACAACCGTAAGCGTCCGCGTCAGGTCATTCCCGACTATGTGGATTGGAAGGATGTCGATTTCCTGAGGCAGTTTGTGCCCGAGCGCGGCAAGATCATGCCGAGGCGTATTTCCGGCATCTCAGCCCGCGACCAACGCCGGCTGGCTAAGGCGATCAAACGTGCACGTTCGATGGCGCTGCTGCCCTTTGTGGCGGACTAAGGAGTTATAAATGGCAACAACAACAGTATTGCTACGAGAGGACCTAGATACGGTCGGCGGCCGCGGTGAGGTCGTAAAGGTCAAAGCTGGCTTTGCACGCAACTACCTTCTGCCGCAGGGACTTGCGACCCTGGCAACCAAGGGCAACATCAAGCAGATCGAGCAAGAGCGCTCGGCCCTTTTGAAGAAGGCCGCTATCGAAAAGGCGACTGCCGAGGCTCAGCGCGAGCAGATGGAGAGCATCAGCCTCACATTTGAACGCAGAGCCGGTGAGGGCGGTACGTTATTCGGCTCGGTGACGTCGATGGACATTGCTGAGGCTCTGCGGGCTAAGGGTTACGAGATCGACCGTCGTCAGATCTCGCTTCGCGATGCGATCAAGGAGACGGGCGAGTTCACCGTGAACGTCAAGCTGCACCGCGAGGTATCGCTTCCGATCCCCGTGACCGTCGCGGCCGAGGGCGGAGAAGTCGCAGCAGCAGCCGCCGACGCCAAACCAAAGCGGGGCCGCAAGAAGGTCGCCGACGAGGCACCTGCCGAAGCCGCTCCCGCGGCAGAGGCTGCTCCGGCGGAAGGCGCAGCCACAGAATAGGTATCTTCAACCTTTGCTTGAGAGGCTGCGGTTTTGCCGCGGCCTCTTTCGTTTTGGTGGTATATTTTTCGTATGACAGAGGAGCAATATCTCGTAGACTCCGCAGGAAAACGTAATGCGGTCGTCGTTGACGTTGAGCGTTACACCGAGCTCATTGAGGCCGAGGAGGAGCTTGCCGCAATTCGGGCCTATGACGACGCCAAAGCCTCTGATGACGCAGTCGTACCTTTCGAAGATGCCATAGCCGATATCGAACGTAGCCGAGCGTGACCTATTCCATCTCGATCCTCCGCCGTGCCCAAAAGGCGCTCACAGCCTTCCCAAGAAGTGACTACATCAAGATGCGCGATGCGATTCGTGCCCTCGCTGAGGAGCCGAGACCGACGGGGTGCCGAAAACTTGTCGGGCGCGACGGCTGGCGAATCCGGGTGGGAAATTATCGTGCGATCTACGAGGTTGACGATCAGAATGCGGCGATCCTGATCCTCGCCATCGGTGATCGAAAGGATATTTACTCTTAATTCCTGAATTCTCCCGTCTCGCTTCGACAAGAGTCGGTGCAGCGTCTAAAATACGTTTCACACCTTCCCGGTATTTAACCCATGGCGAGCGTTTTCCCTGACCGTCGAGAGCAGTATCTCGAAAAACCCCTTCCCTCGAGCGAGGAGGCTGAGCGTGTGATCCTCGGCGCGATCTTGCTTGACAACGCATTGATCGCACACGCTGTCGAGCACTTGCGGCCAGAGGATTTTTACTCCCCGCTGAATCGACGCGTTTTTGCCGCAATGATCGCGCTTTTTGAGAAGCAGCGGCAGATCGACCCGATCCTGATCGGTGAGGAGCTCAAGAAGGAAGGCTCTCTCGAGTCCATCGGCGGCACGACGACGATCACAAATCTAACCTTCGGACTGCCGCATTTCTCGGATATTGCCGAGTACATCCAGGTCGTCAAGGACAAGTCGGTTGTCCGCAACCTCATACGTGCGTGCAACTCGATCACGAGTGATGCTCTGTCGGAGGAGGATGACGCTCAGGCAGTACTTGAGAGGGCAGAGCAGACCATCTTTGCGATCGCTGAGGGCAGGCAGCGAGAAGGTTTCGCAAGGGTTGCACCTGTGGCCGAGCGGGTTTTCGAGATCGTCAAGGATCGTTCAAAGGGCGAGGCGACGGGGATCACCGGTTTATCAACGGGATTTCGCCAGCTCGATGAATATACTTCCGGACTGCAACGCACGGACCTCGTGATCGTCGCCGGACGCCCGTCAATGGGAAAGACTGCGTTCTGCCTCACATTGGCACAAAACGCGGCTTTGAGAGCGAACGCGGTCGCCGCGATATTCTCGCTCGAAATGTCGAAGGAGCAGCTCGTCACCCGTATGCTCGCGAGTGAAGCGCACATAAATGCGCACCGCTTTCGCACGGGCCATTTGATGACTAGCGAATGGGAGCGGCTCGCAGGAGCGGTCGGCACACTGTCGCAGGCAAAGATATTTATCGACGATACCCCCGCGATCTCTGCCCTTGAGATCCGTGCGAAATGCCGTCGGCTGAAGGCTGAGCAAAAGGCCTTGGACCTGATCGTCATCGATTACCTGCAGCTCATGGGCAGCGGCTCGCGTCGGAGCGAATCGCGTCAGCAAGAGGTCTCGCAGGTCTCGCGCGAACTGAAGGGTCTCGCTAAAGAGATGGATGTTCCCGTAGTGGCACTCTCGCAGCTCTCGCGTGCTCCCGAGGCCCGTAATCCGCCAAAGCCGTTGATGAGTGACCTTCGCGAATCGGGATCGATCGAGCAGGACGCGGATGTCGTTGCATTCATTTATCGCGAGGACTACTACAAGGAAACTGAGGAGAACAAAGGTCTCGCCGAGCTGATCATCGCCAAGCAGCGTAATGGTCCCACGGGAACCGTACGGCTCGCGTTCCTCAAGGAATTTACGCGATTCGAAAACTACTTTGGCGAGGAGACGTACTGAGATAGCGAAAAGTGAGAAGTGAAAAGTGATAAGTGAAAAATGAAGGAGAGCAGTGAGGATCATGTCAGAGGATCTGAGATACCCGATAGGTGAATTTGACCGGAACTTTGAGCTGTCGCCCGCTGCGCGTTTGGAGCGGACGGCGACGATCCGCGAGCTGCCGCAAAAGATGCGGGATGCTGTTGCGGGGCTGTCTGAAGAGCAGCTCGATACGGAATATCGTCCCGACGGGTGGACGGTCAGGCAGACGGTGCATCACGTTGCCGATAGTCACTCCAACTCGCTGACGCGATTCAAGCTAGCTCTGACAGAGGACGAGCCGCCGACGATAAGACCTTACTACGAAGACCGCTGGGCGGAACTTGGCGATTCAAAGCTCCCGATCGATGTCTCGCTCAACCTGATAGACGGACTTCATACACGCTGGGTAGCGTTAATGGACTCGATGAGTGACGCGGACTTTAACAAAAAATTCATCCACCCGGAGACCGGCGAATGGACGCTCGATGGTGCACTCGCTCTTTACGCCTGGCACTCGAGGCACCATACGGCGCACATAACAAGCCTACGGGAACGAATGGGCTGGTAGCCCACTAATGGACAATTGAGAATGGATAGTGGACAATTCCGCACGGTCCGCTATCCATTACTTTTTCTATGGCCGAGACCGCGTCGGAAAGACTGATCTCACTTGATGTATTTCGCGGCATGACGATCGCGGGGATGGTGCTCGTCAACAATCCGGGCGGGTCGCCCGTTTACTGGCCCCTCGATCACGCCGAGTGGAACGGCCTCACACCCACCGACTGGATCTTCCCATTCTTTCTTTTTATCGTGGGCGTCTCTATCTCGATCTCGCTCGGCCGTCGGCGTGAGCAGGGGATTACGGGAAAGACGTACCGCCAGATCGTGGTTCGGGCTTTGTCGATCTATTTGTTGGGAGCCGCGGTATCGGTAGTTCCGTTCTTTCAGTTTCAGTCGACAGACGCTCCGGACCCGCTCAAGATGCTGATCTGGCTGGCATTCTGTGGGGCCATCTTCTTTCTGCTTCTTCGCAGCTACAAGGTCGCAGCGATACTTGCCGTTGGCGCACTGATCGGTATTGGCGGGATGAACCTCGCCGGATACGACGTCGTTCCTTACGCTTGGGGCACGTTCAGATACGCGGGAGTGCTGCAGAGGATATCCGTCTGCTACCTGATAACCTCGCCGATCTTTCTGCATACCAACTGGAAGCAGCTTGTCGGGATTTCCGTCGTACTGCTGCTCGGATATTGGCTGATCATGACCGTGATCCCTGTGCCGGGCTGCGATATCACAACGGTCAACGACAAGGTCTGCAACCTCGCGGCATACCTCGACCGCCTGATCATTACCGAGAACCACATCTGGCGCGGAGGCAAGGTCTATGATCCAGAAGGGATACTATCGACCATACCCGCGATCGTGACGACGATCTCCGGTGTGCTCACTGGCCTTTGGCTTACGCGAGGGGGCGAAGGCGAGACGCCTGATCGTTCACCCCTCGTCAAGGTTGCGGCAATGTTCGCCTTTGGCACACTGCTTCTCGCCGTGGGGCTCATCTGGAACAGCTATTTTCTGATGAACAAGTCCCTGTGGACGAGCTCATACGTTCTTGCAACGGCCGGGCTCGCGCTGCTTGTTCTGAGTTGCTGTTATTGGCTGATAGATATAAAACGCTATGTGAAATGGGCATGGCCTTTCAGGGTTTTTGGCGCAAACGCGCTCGCTCTATTTGTCTTCACCGGCTTTTTTGCCCGAATGATCTCGGCATATCGTGTGACGGGGCCGGAAGGCTCGCCGATATCACTCAGCCGCTGGGCGATGAATAACATGTTCCTGCCTGTCTTTAAGCCGATCGAGGCGTCTCTCGCTTTCGCGATCACGTTCATCTTAGTGTGGCTGTTCCTGATGTGGCTGCTGTACAGAAGGAATATCTACGTCAAAGTCTAACCGGGGCGTAAGAGCAACCACGAAATTACACCAAAAAACACCAAATGGGGTAAATCCCGTTTGGTATTTTTTCGTGCAATTTAGTGGCTGATTCCTATGCTGCCGCTGCGACTACTTTTTGCGCGGCGTCGGCCATGCCTTGTGCGGGGATGATGCCGATGCCGGATTCGGAGAGGACGCGGCGGCCTTCTTCGACATTAGTGCCCTCGAGGCGCGCGACGATCGGGATCTTGACACCGAGATTCTTCGCCGCGGCGACGACGCCGTTGGCCACCATATCGCAACGGACAATACCGCCGAAGATATTGATCAGCACCGCCTTTACGTTCTCGTCCGCGAGCAGGATGCGAAACGCATTCTCAACACGCTCCTGACTTGCACCGCCGCCGACATCGAGGAAGTTTGCTGGCTCGCCGCCCGCGAGCTTGATGATATCCATCGTCGCCATCGCGAGCCCTGCACCGTTGACCATGCAGCCGATATTCCCGTCGAGCTTGATGTAGTTGAGGTCGAACTTTGAAGCCTCGATCTCGAGCGGCTCTTCCTCGTTAAGGTCACGAAGCTCGGCATAATCCTTGTGCCGGAATATCGCGTTGTCGTCAAAGTTAAGCTTGGCGTCCAAGGCGATCAGCCGTCCGTCTTTTGTCAGGAGAAACGGGTTGATCTCAACTAGCGAGGCATCACTCTTCTCATACGCCTCGTAGAGCGAGAGCATGAATTTCGCGGCCTGGTTGATCAGCTCATTCGGGATGCCGAGTCCAAAAGCGAGCTTGCGAGCCTGAAAAGCACGGAGTCCAACAGCCGGATCGATCGTCTCCTTGAGTATCAGCTCGGGCGTCTCCTCGGCGACCTTCTCGATCTCCATTCCACCCGCAGAGGACGCCATAAAGACGTTGCGTCCGGTTACGCGATCAAGCGTGATGCCGAGGTAGAATTCCTTATCGATCGGCAGCCCCTCCTCGACGAGAAGGGTTTTGACCTCGCGACCCTCGGGACCCGTCTGATGGGTAACGAGCTGCATTCCCAATATCTGCTCAGCGAGCTGGCGTGCTTCCTCAGGGGACTTTGCGAGCTTTACACCGCCGCCTTTCCCGCGACCGCCGGCATGGATCTGGGCCTTGACGACGACAACGTCCGTCCCGAGCTCGCGGGCCGCTGCCTCAGCCTGGTCCGGCGTATGCGCAACGATGCCGCGCGGAATTGGAACTCCAAATTCCTTCAGAATAGCCTTGCCCTGATATTCGTGGATCTTCATAAAGTTCGGAGATGTCTACATGTCGATCTTAAAGCGTTTCCATCCCCAGCGGCCCTCCGTCCAGTAAAACTCCATCGTGAATTGGACCTTATACCGACCCGCCGGATACGTGCCCGTGGCAGAGAAGCGGCGATAGCCGTTCTGGGTATCGACGGTGGGCCCGCTGACGAAGCTGGGAGCACTCTCCACAGCAGACTTTAAGATGGGAACAACAATATCCTTCTTTTCCTCAAAGCTCTTAAATGTACTCTGCGTCTCCTCTTTGGACGACTGGTCGCGATACACCTTACATGCGTCGTCGTAAAAATTCTGCATGTCCCCATCTTTGACGCCCTGGGCAAAAGCAGAGATCGTCTTTGACATCACAGCCGCAGCATCAGATTGGGAAATGGTCGAAGGGCCATCTATCGAGGACGGATCGCTCGATGAGGTATCGCTCGAGGATGTCGTGGAGGACGAGGATGATCCGCTGCCGCTCTTGTACACGACTCCGCTGAGCGTCATTTGGCCACCGGACGGAGACTTGTCGATCGTAAAGCTCGGCCCCATGCCGGCGAATGCGATCTTCAGCGACTTTGCTGCCTCGTCGATGGTTACGCTGCCGCCATCTATGGATGCATTCGCCGATTTGTAGTCACCGGAGCCGTCTGACCGTAGCGTCATGGTCGTCCCGTCCGCTCCTGTCCAAGCTCCGACGTATGCCGCAGGCGGCGGTGTTTTTGAGCAGCCTAGTGCGACAAAACCAAGAACCGAAAGGGAGAGTAGAAGGCCAACGGTATTTTTTGTCATCCAATTCCCTATTGTGAACGCTCGACAAGTTTGATCAACGATCTGACCGCGACGCCTGTCGGCCCTTTTGCCTGGTGCGGCTTTACGCCGTCGGACCATGCAGTGCCGGCAATATCGAGATGAGCCCATTTTGCCTTGTCGATGAACTCCTGGATGAACACTGCGCCCATGATCGTCCCGGCCTTGCCACGCGGGCCGATATTCTTGATATCGGCAATGTCGGATTTGATCTGCTTGCTGTATTCGGGGCCGACTGGCAACTGCCAAAATCCCTCGCCGCTCTCGCGGCCGCACTGGATGATCTCGTCTACCAGACCTTGGTCATTGCCCATAATGCCCGTATTGAGATCGCCGAGAGCTACGATCACGGCCCCCGTGAGTGTCGCCATATCGACGATCCGGGTGGCACCCTGAGATTCTGCATAGGCAACGGCGTCGGCGAGAATTAGCCTGCCCTCGGCGTCTGTGTTGAGGATCTCGATGGTCTTGCCGTTCATCGCGGTGACCACGTCTGAGGGCCTTGATGCCTTGCCGTCCGGCATATTCTCGACAGCCGCCACCACGCCGAGGACGGGGACTGACGGTCTCATCAACGCGATCGCCCGCATCGTGCCCAGGACGGTCGCACCGCCCGACATGTCGTACTTCATCGCGTCCATTCCGTCGCCAGGTTTGAGCGAGATGCCGCCGGTGTCAAAGGTGATACCTTTACCAACGAGCGCGAGCATTTCGCCTTTCTTACCTGTCGACTTTTCCGGCGTGTAGCGAAGAACGATCAAGCGCGCCGGCTGCTCCGATCCTAGCGAGACGGACATTAGCGAGCCCATACCTATCTTCTGCATGCGCGCCTCGTCCAGCACCTCGCACTTGAGACCGACCTCACGGGCCATTGCCTGTGCCCGGCGTGCCATCTCGGTCGGGGTGAGAATATTCGGCGGCTCGTTAGCAAGATCCCGAGTGAAGTTCATCGACTCGCCGATCGCCTCGCCCCGATCAATGCCCCGCTTCAGGTCGCCGGGCTTTGCACCGTCGATGCAGATGACGCAGCTGGTGACAGCCTTTTCGTTCTTATCCTTGGTCTTGTATTTATCGAGCTCAAACTGACTCGTGATCGCACCCTGAGCGGCGTTTTGAGCGGTCTCGGCCGCATCGGCCGCTCCGCGCGGCAGCACCGCAAAGCTCTTGATATTTCGCTTTCGGAAGAATCTCGTTGCGGCTCCCGTCAAGGCTGCGACGGAGTGAGGCTTGTAATCCTTTTCCTCTCCGACGCCAAGCAGGAGCAGACGGCCGGCCTTAGCTTTGCCTCGTGCCTCAAATCGGATAAAGGCTTCTTGTCCAGAGTCACCCTTGAAGTCCTCCGCCTTAAAAAGGCCCGCAATAAGCCCGCCGGTGAGCTTATCGAGCTCCTTAAGAAGGCCGTCGGAGGGCTTCTCGCCCTTGAACACGGGAACAGCCAGCGCATCGGCATTTGCCTCTGCGAAATTCCCGGAAATACCCTGAAACTTCATCAATACCTCGTCTGTGAAAGCTTGAAAATGCTCCGATTATAATGACTTATCTAAGCCGCTCTTTCAACTGAGCCTTTGTTTCTTTGTCGATCGTCTTACGCATCTCGGTCTCGCGTTTGTCGTAAAGCTTTTTGCCCTTTGCGACACCGATCTCAAACTTTATCCGGCCATTTTTCCAGTAGATAGACGTGACGACGAGCGTCATCCCTTTTATGGTCGTTTCCTTTTGAAGCTTCTCGATCTCACGGCGGTGCAGAAGGAGCTTTCGGGGCCGCAGCGGCTCGTGATTGTTGATATTGCCGTGCGAATAGTGCGATATGTGGGACCCGATAAGCCAAACCTCACCGTCTTTGATCTGGACAAAGGATTCCTTGAGCTGAATTCGCCCCGCCATGATGCTCTTTACCTCCGTCCCGAGGAGCGCTGCGCCAGCCTCAAATTTATCGAGGATGTGGTACTCGTGGTATGCGAGCCGGTTTGTGAGTATTTCGTTGTCGGGCACTAACGTCAAGTTAGGAACTGCGTTCACGAATGTCAAAACGGGATCGACCGCAGATGCCGCGGATAACGCAGATGATCTGAGAGATCATATCGTCCTTATCCGCGTTATCAGCTTCATCTGCGGTTAATTTTCGCGGCGTGGTAGGCTCGCGTTCCACGTTGACAGGCACGTTTCAGACCCGTAAATTATTAGTTTGTGTTGGGAGATCGTCTAATGGTAGGACTGCAGTCTCTGGATCTGCCTATCGGGGTTCGAATCCCTGTCTCCCAGCCAATTTCTTAAGTGGAGAATTGAGAATGGATAATGGATAATGGATAAGTCCTGAGCCGGAGGGCTGAGGCTTCCATTCTCCATTGTCCGTTCTCCACTTTTCACTTTTATGGATGGCTGGTATGAGACGGAGGTCCGGGTGCGGTACGCGGAGACCGACCAGATGGGCATCGTCCATCATTCAAACTACCTGATTTGGTTCGAGTCGGGCCGCAGCGACCTTTGTCGGCAAAAGGGATTCTCCTACAAACAGATGGAGGAGGAGAATGCACTGCTGGTAGTTGCAGAAGCCCGCGTCCGCTACAAGTCACCCGCTCACTACGACGACCTACTCACGATCCGCACCAAAGTGTCCGAGATCCGCAGCCGCAGCATTCGGTTCATTTACGAGGTTTATCGACACTCGGATAGCACTCTGCTCGCTGAGGGCGAGACGCTCCACTTTGTTACGGACAAGCAGAAGAAGGTCAGGTCCCTCCCGGAGATCTACAAACAGAAGTTGCATGACTAGCAGCTTAGTGGCTAGCAGCTAGTAGCTAGAACAAGCGGCATTTTCTGACGTCTTTTCCGGTTGCGCCTCGCGGCAGTTAAACTAGAGGTATGCCCGGAGCGAGTCGAGCGGAGATCTACTTTATCAGCGCGATGATGCTGCTCATTGTCGGGCTGTGTGTGGTTGCCGTGATCGCCTTTTTTAAGACGTACAAAAAGGAGATGCGTGAGAAGGCGGAACGTCTCGAAAATGAAAGTAAGAGTGACGCGTTTACGCGTTCCGCAACGGAGAAGGGAGACCACGTGGAGAACGCCTAAAGGCGTCACTCTTACTTTTGAATGCCGCATCCAAACTTACTACGAAACGGCGAAACCGCCTTGGTCGTCATCGACGTTCAAGAGGCGTTTCGCAGCGTGATACCTGAATTTGCGACCGTCGCCTCGCGAATCTCGACGGCTGTGCGTGGTTTTCAACTGCTCAATGTTCCCGTGCTTGTGACAGAGCAATATCCGAAAGGACTGGGGCCGACGGCAGAAGAGATAACCTTCGTACTGCCGGATGATCATGCGGCATTTGAAAAGACGGCATTCAGCTCGTGCGGAGCCGCTCCCTTTGTCGCACGTCTTGAGGAGCTCGGCACAAAGCAGGTGGTCATCTGCGGCCTCGAGACACACATTTGCGTGAGTCAAACGGCGCATGATCTCGTGGACCGCGGCTTTCAGGTGCACGTGCTCACGGACTGCGTCTGTTCACGATTCGAATACAACAAGTCTGCGGGACTCGCAAAGATGAATACTGCAGGAGTGATCCCGTCATCGGTCGAGATGGCTCTCTTCGAGCTCATGCGCGACTCGCGTCATGAGCAATTTAAGGAAATTCAGGCGCTGATCAAATAAAAAGATCATTAGCCACGGATCGCACGGATAGGCACAGCCAAGCAGTTGATCAGTGACATCCGTGCTGATCCGTGGCAAAAAGTTTTCAAATGGATCTTCTCTCAACACTAAACCCACAACAGGCCGAGGCCGTTCAGGCGACTGAAGGGCCGCTTTTGATCCTGGCCGGAGCCGGCTCAGGTAAGACACGTGTGATCACGGTGCGGATCGCCTATCTGATCGCGGAGAAAAAGGTGCCTCCGCACAATATTCTGGCGGTGACCTTCACCAACAAAGCGGCCGGCGAGATGAAGGCACGCGTCGAGGACCTGCTCAAAGGCGAGCGTCTACCGTCGGCGCCGTTCATCTCGACGTTTCACAGCCTCTGCGTGCGAATGCTACGCACCGATATCGAGAAGCTCGACGAGGGGTACAAAAAGTCGTTCACGATCTACGACACCGATGACTCGAACAAGGTTATAAAAGCCTGCATAAAGGACCTCGGCCTAGACGAAAAGCAGACCGTGCCGCGAAATGTCCGCAACGCTATCTCGGCCGCAAAAAACCGTGGTGAGGACGCGGAGCTATTCGCCTCAAAGGTCGAGTACGGGGATGAAAAGCGAGCGACGATCGCCAAGCTTTTTCGCATGTATGACCAGCGTCTCAATACCGCGAATGCTCTCGATTTTGACGATCTGCTGATCAAGACGGTCAAGCTTCTCCGCGTGTCGCAGGAGACCCGTGACAAGTACAACGACCGCTACAAGTACATCCTCGTCGACGAGTACCAGGACACAAATTCGCTGCAGTTCGCGCTGATCAGCTATCTAA
>JBJMGO010000127.1:0-3544 GCA_045807825.1 Pyrinomonadaceae bacterium
CACGCCTCTTAATATTAGGGGTTCGGTCAGATCAGTGATCTTTCTCGCTGCTTTTGCTTCCTGAGTTGCTGTGACCGCTCGAGCCGCCGGAGCTGCTCGACTTTCCGCTACCACTAGTGCTGGTGTGTGAGCCGGCAGTTCCCGACGAGTTATGCTGCGAACCCCCGGCTCCCGTGCCGCCACTATTGTGCGAACCGCTGGCTCCGCCGCCGTTAGAGTGTGAACCACTGCCCCCGCTAGAGTGTGAACCGTCTGAGACCGGTCCTCCATCCCTGTGCTGTCCCCCACTTGAGGTCGACTCGCCTGTGGAACCGCCAGCACCTGTCTTTGGCTTTGGCTGTCTTACACCCGTCCGCTTCGGCTCGTTAGGGTTTGGAGACCCATGCGAATGTTTAGCCTCATTGGAATTTCTGCCCGCATGCGAGTGGTCTTTCCCGCCGTTGCTGCGGGACGCCGCTGTGTTACCGACATTAACTTTATTGTCCTTGTCGTGCCGCCAGCGAGCTTCCCAACCATGCCTGTGCCAATCAAATGGGTCTCGGCGGCAATAACCGTACGACCACTGATGGTGATGCCCCGAGAAGGGCAGAAAAAACCCGTAAGAATAATGGGAGTCCCAGACCCAGAGCCCGGAATAGAACGATCGATAACCCCACGTATTAGAGGCGTAGGAGTTCGTTAGCGAGTTGTTAAGAGCCTCTGCCTCAACGGCGTCCATGATCTTTGCGATCTCCTTTGCGCGGGAGTCGCTCCAGGCAGCAAAGGCGTCGAGATGCTTTGCGTCGAATTTCTCCGGCGTCGCACCGGCTTCCAACTTTAGACGCCGACCGGAGGTCAGCTCAGTGCTGCCAATCAAGACCCTGCCTTTTATCACCTCAAGCTCACCCGGAGGCGGAGCAAGATCCAGCCTGTAGATGCCGCTACGGTTGAGAATGAGCGTTGTGGCCGGAGTGGAGACGCTAAGAGCAAAGTTGTCGTCTGAATTTATTTCAAAGATAGCGGAGCCGCTCAGCAGCTCGACCTTCACATTATCTAGCGATGTCGATGCGAATCTGAATCGCGAGCCAGGAGCCACTCGTAAATAAGAGCCTGGATCGAGCAGCACCTCTGCATAAGCTTCATCACCCGTACTTACCTCGTCACCAACCTCGATGGTGTCCTGACGCAGCAGGGTAGACCGATCCCCCGCCGCTCGCGTGACAGACACTTGTCCCCTAATAAAATTCACGCCACCCGCACGCGCCGAGACGACATAACGTCCCTGCTCCTGTGCGACAAGACCGCTGGCGAGCAAGACCACGACAAAAAGCCCAAAAGATAGAGATTTGTACATTACCGAAAACCTCCGTGACGATAGCCGGATTGGGGTGAGATGCTCACATAGTAGACCTGTCCGGGCTAGCGCGCAACAAAAGTTTCCTGAGTGCGATGAAAATATGGACGAACCTTTCTACGTCACAAGACTTCTAACGATTGTCCATCGCCCACGGATGGACGTCGGCAAGGGGTTATAAAGTGGCAACATATCGCGATCCCGCACATTGTTTCGCTCCGCTGGAAGTTATAGAGCGTTTACTCGAGATAAGAGGCGAACTCGGATTTTCAGAGACACTCTACCTCCCAAGGGCTGGCGAATTGACAGATTTTTTGGACTCATTCGGCTTTGACGTCTACGCGTTCCAAACCCGTAACGTTAAGATCGACCTTGATCACGAGTCCACACCCGTAGTGCCCGGCGGCGACAGCGTACACTCGTCCGCGACGGCACACTAAGCAAGTTCCCAACAACCGAACGAACGCTCAAAAGGTGTTCAAATGAAGAAAGGCAGAGCCAGGCTCTGCCTTTTTCATGTTTGTGGCTTCCCGCGAGTTCTACAACGCCTTAATAACAAAGAGCGTTCCGTCGTCATCGAGCGATTTGGCCTCGGTAAAATCCGCCACGCCCTTTCGAATGTGGTCGATCATCTTCCTTGCCGGCAGCTCAATACCCTCGAGTACTCGCTGTGCGAGCCGCTCCTGCCCGTATTCCTCGCCACTCGGATTCGCGGCCTCCGTGATGCCGTCGGTGTAGATCACCATCACATCCCCAGGCTCAAACCGCACGAAGTGCTGGTGATAATGCAGATCGTCAAACATCCCCAGCGGCATGTCGCCGTAGGGGATGAACTGATATTCCCGGCTCGCCTTGATCCTCAGCAAAGGATTGTGCCCGGCGTTCGCGAAGACAAATGTGCCATTCGTCGCGTCCAGAATGCCGTAGATCGCCGTGATGAACTGATTATCCTCAATCGACTCCCGCAGCAGCTTACTAACGTTCTCCAGTGCGATATGCGGTGCGAAACCCGTCTGAATGCCACTCCGCAGGCTTGCACGTAAAAACGCCATAAGCAGTGCCGCCGGAATTCCCTTGCCAACCGCGTCTGCAACTACGATCCCAAGCTGGTCCTCCGAGATCCTTACCCAATCGTAGTAATCGCCCGAGACCTCTTCGGTTGGGAAGACGTAGGCCGAGATATCAAAATTCTCCACCTGCGGATCAGCCGCCGGCAGGAGCTCAAGCTGGACCTGCCGAGCGATGTCCAGCTGGGCCTGAATTCGCTTTTTCTCGACGACCTCCTCATGGAGGCGGACCTTCTCAATAATGATCGCCACCTGTGAGGTCAGCAGCAGCAGTATCTCGAGGTCGTCTGCGGTGTAGGCGTTGAGCCGGTCGCTCTCTAGATCGAACGCACCGATCACGCGATCGTTCGAGACGATCGGCGCGACCATTTCGCTTTTTGTCCGTTCCCTCGCGCGGAAATACCGCGTGTCCTTGCTCACGTCCGGCGAAATGATCGCGTTACCCGTCTGTGCAACCGACCCGATGAAACCTTCACCCAACTTAAGCCGCGGCTCGATCAGGTCGAATGAGATCTGATAACCGCGCAACGCCTTTGATTTGAAAGGGTGCTCCTCGCCGCCGTCCATCAGGTAGATCCCCGCCGCATCATACGGCAGCAGCGATCCCAACGTATCCATGACGAGATTCAGCACCTCCTCGAGATCGAGCGAACGGCTGATCGTCTTCGTAATATCGAGCAGCAGCCGCAGCTTATCGACCGTCGTAAGCCGCGCCATTTCGGGGATCACATTGTTCTCAGGGGTAGCCATTCGATGAAGGTGGATTATAGCATTCAGCCCGTAAACACCTTGGCCGCATACTCGTCCCACAGCCGCGAGATCTTGATGCGAAACTCCACAAGTGCGCGGCTCACGCCAAAGTGCCGGGCGATCTGCTGAGCCGTCTTCCCATCCGACACCATTCGCTTGAGCGACGAATACGGTATCAACGCCGCCGCACCCGTCCCGTACGCCTCTTCCTCAATGTCCTTGTTGTAATCGCGTGCTCGAGTTTGACCCGTGTGGTCGCGGGTTTCGACGGCAAGTCGGCTTGGTTTGTGCCCCAGGAAAACATGGCTGATCTCCTCCATCAGCGTCGCGGCGTGCCGATTCCTGCCGTGGGTGGGATTTAGAATGATCAGCTTCTCGCCTGAAGGAAGCTTGA
>JBJMGO010000128.1:0-3492 GCA_045807825.1 Pyrinomonadaceae bacterium
AAACTGTGTTGGCTGTAATGCGTATTGCCGAAGTGTCGAAGATCGTTGCAGCCCGTCGATGAGGTTATATCGGGTGGTGCCATCCTCGTCGTCACCGACCTTGTACAGAAGGATTGCCCCTATCGGGAATCCTCGTTTTATCGAGTTGATAAGGTCCTTCTTCTGTTCCTTCGCCCAGACCAAGGTCCGCTGGAATTTCGGAATGATGATTCGTTGTTTCTTCTCTGGCGCGTCACCAAGAGCAGTGACTAAGTCTGACACGCTCCATGTTTCCGATTTCGTATGGTTGACTGACATAGAATTAAGACCTCACAGGGTTCGGGTCTGCATATGCTACGCGATCTGACATCGCCGATCAAGATAAGCCGCGACACGCGCCTTGAGGCTATATATGTGAGGTGAAAGCCGCATTCGTCGGCGAGTTGTTCTTGCGAGAGGCTGCGGGCTTCGCGCAGGGTGCGGACGCGCTGGCCGAATTGTTTGAGGAGCTGCTTGTCTGACACCTTCGAGTGCGGAATGCGGAGTGCGGAGTGCGAAACAAGCAAACCCACCTCGAGGGATTCCGGTCAGATCACGCTATACGCATTGTATGCACGGATCAACATACAGTGAGTAGCGTGACGGGCGTGAACCACTAAACGTCACGAAAAAACACGAACCTTAAAAGAAGTTTCGTGAGCGTTGGTGTATTTTCGTGGTTCTTCTTCTCAGGGCGGTTGCCTTGACCGGTCGGACCAACGCACTCATCGCTGATCTAAAAACCACCCGGTCCACCGAGCCACGCCCGCCCTCCCGCTCTCGTAAGAAGGGGGGGCTTGATGGGCATCATCCCGTTCGTGAAGTTTCGTGCCCTTTCGTGGTTACCGCCCTCTCCTTCCGGCACTGCGAGTGTGCCTTGGAAGGTCGTGTCGGGTAATTAAAGTTTATTGAAAATTTCTCTTGACACGCTCTTTCATCTATGCAACAATCATTCTCCCCTGAAAATGGGGAGTCAGCTATGCAGATGCAAGTACCGATAAAGGAGTTTGACAGGCCGCCGCCCGATCTGTGATGCAGTGGGTGACTAGAGAACCGTTTCCGCCCGGAGAACGAGCGGAGTGTGGCGTGAGAGGACAGGTGTGCGTAAGGGCCGCCGGACTTTCGCCAGACGCTCGAGGTGTGCCTCGACAGCCGAAAATTCGACACACGAGCGATGCAACTTTGAAAATCTACTTCGGACCTGCTCTTTGACAAACTAACTTGGAAAGCTCTTATAGCTCCGACACAGCGACGTTGATGTTGCGACGCGTTAGTTCACGCATGAAGCGCTCCGGATCGATCGCCTTCTCCTGCGGCGTCGCACCACGCACGAGCACGTCACCGCGAGCCATCATCTGGGCGATGATCGAGGCCGGGAATGCCGTAGTCCGCATCATCGCGGAGAGCCCCGTCGCCTCGTCAAAGCGATCTACGATGTCGTACCTAAGAGTTGCGAGTGACGAGGGACGAGTGGCGAGCTTGCCGACAAACTCCAGCCTGACAAGCACGTAGTCCGGCTCGTCGTGCGGGAGATACATCTCAAGCAGACGGCCAAACAACTTCCTCGGAGCGATCTTGACCGGGACCGCATTGTCCGCTGTCAACTGTCCGTTGTCCACTGCGACTTCGTGACCCGAGCACAGCCCAAGATCCATCATCGTCTTAAATTTGTCGCAGTGCCCGGCGTAGCGGATGGTCTTGTAATCCAGCTCCTGCACCTTAGCCAAAAAGGAATCAGGCAGCGTCGACGTCCCGCCCGACGTCTGAAACGCCTCGAGCGGCGGAAAGCCTTCAAACTCAAGGTCCTCGATCTCCGTCATCGACGGCACCTCGAGGATCTCGCCATTCCGGATGACGCGTGCGACCTCGATGTATTCGTTGATCAATCCCTCGACGGAGAAGACAAGCTGGTAATTCAGCGGCGGCTGCGGCTCCTGCGGCAGTCCCCCAACACGAATATGGATCTCACTCAGCTCGTCAAACTGTCTCGCCCCATGCATCGCCAGGATCGACACCATCCCCGGCGCCAGCCCGCAATCGGGAATGATGCTTATTCCCGCCGCCTTTGCCTCAGGGTCGAGAGCAAGCTGCTCGTCAACAACATAGTTATTCCCGCCGAGATCGCAAAAGTTAGCCCCCACCTCGATCGCGGCCTTGGACAGAGCGACGTTGTACCAGTAGTTGACGCACGAGATCACCGAGTCATGCCCACGCATCAACTCCGTCGCCGCCGCGACGTCAGAGGCATCGATCTCCCGCGGAGTCACGCGCCCCGGATCGACAGCATCCGCAACAGCCTTCGCCTTCGACAGGTCCATGTCGGCGACCGTCACCGACTCGACGTCCGGCGAATTGTTTACAAGATCAAAAACGGCGCCGTAGCCCATCCGCCCGGCGCCGAGTACAAGTACCTTCATAAAGGATCGTCAGCAGCAGGCAGATCGCAGATCGCGGTAACCCTTTCTACTGCCTACCGTCTACCGCCTACTGCCTACTGTTCCTCATCCCCACTCGTCCAGCTCTTCCGGCTTTTCGTCCGCAAGAGCGGCTCCCGCGACTTCCCACACATTCTTCTTCCATTCGCGGAGGTTATCGAGCAAATGAAGCGCGGCCAACGGATGAGCGGCATTGCGTTCCAGCCGAATGACCTCGGCAGTACACGTGACCTCTTTCTTCGGGTCCTCGGTGATCGTAACGTTCACCTTGCGCCCGACGAGCGGCAGGTTTCGGGGCAGGTAAATGAGTGTACCCTGGGGTCCGACATTCTCCGTCAGGCCCTCCTCAACCACCTCTTTTCCTTCCTCATTTTTCCATTTAACACGCACCGGATATGAGATCACGTGTCTAGAGCCGGAACGGCGTTCCTGCATATTTTATCTCCCTTTACCGGCCGTGGAGACTCCGCCGGGATCATTGCAGACTTTCCTAGAATCACCTCGATGAGGCGTGAAAAGTGTAACAAATTCAAAAAAAAATGCCACCTGTAAGTTACTGAAAACACAGCAACTTATTATGGAATAAGGACTTGGTGTCGCCTTAGTGGTTGCGCCGACCCGTACCGTCTGCTATCATACCTTCAAGTTTCGACTGAACAGCTCCTACGTTCAGGACGAAAACAGGTAGCCGATATCTGCTGCCGAACAGTCTTGCTTTTACGCAATAGTGGCTGAGGACCCCCAAGGTTACAGACACTATTTTTGCGTTTGAGGGGACAAATAAAAGATAAGGAGAATTTTGCGGATGATAAGACTCGTTAGAGGAGGTATCCTTGTGTCGATACTAGGGCTTGCAGCTTTTATGTACGCCCAGACGCCAGCGACCCCGGACCTCGTTATAGCCGCGGGACAAGATTCCCAGGCTGTAGCACAAAATACCGACACTGAAGACACTTTAATAAACGCTCTTAATACACAAGATATTGAAACGCCGGCCTCACCCAATGGTGACGACGACGATAAGGATAATAAGTTAGTT
>JBJMGO010000129.1:0-20057 GCA_045807825.1 Pyrinomonadaceae bacterium
CATCAACTCGGGCCCGCGAACGCCGAGCGGATACTCAAGTGATTGATCGGTCCCGGCGGCAAAACCGTCGAGCGAGACGCCGATGGATTGGACTACGACTTTGGACATGGGAGTACGAGGACTTGTCAGTTTTCTTGGCGCCAATCAAACCCATCGGCGGAGACCGCCACTTCACTTTGGTTACTCAGCCGGTAGAGCTTATGCAAGATCTTCGTACCTAGTGCGGCGACGTCTCCTTCCTCAACTCTAAGATAACGCACTCCGTTCGCTCCTTTTCTAATATGCCCTTTCCTTGTCCCCCGACGAACATGACGACTTTGTCCCGGTCGCGAATGTTACCCGGGCCGATCAAAACCCAGTCCATACCAAGAGCGCCATTCTCAATGGAGAATTGAAGATTCAGTTTCTCGCTGTGCGGTTCACCGAAACTAAACGCCACCCAAGATGCGTTCTTACGCTCAGCTTCGAGACGTTTAACGATGCGCGAAACTTCCCCAACCGTAGCGGTGTCAGTGAAGGGATCGGTGTCTTTCGACCCCCATTTAGCAGTGTTGACCACTAGCAACCAGACGACGAAGGCGACGACCGAGATCAGTACAACACCGATTAGAACCAGGCTAAGAATACGTTCCGCTTCGTGCGTTAATACTTCATCAGCTCCTGCACCGCGTTCTCTACATCCTCGCTTTGCGGAAGGATAAAATCCTCGAGCTGCGGGGCATAGCCGACGAAGGTATCGGTGGCTCCGACGCGGCGGACGGGAGCGTCGAGGTATTCGAAAAGTTCGTTGGAGATGCGGGCGGCGATCTCGGCTCCGTAGCCGTAGGAGATCGGATCCTCGTGGGCGACGATGACGTGTGAGGTTTTTTTGACGGACTCGGCAATGGCTTCCCAATCGTAGGGAACGAGTGTGCGTAGATCGATGACCTCGACGGAGATGCCCTGCTGCTCGAGACGCTTGGCGGCTTGATTCGACCGCTCGACGAGCGCTCCGTAGGTGATGATCGAGACATCCTTTCCCTCGCGTACCGTCTTCGCCTTACCAAACGGAATCAGGAAATCGCTGCCCGGATACGCCGACTTGTTATAGATCTGACGGTAGAGGTGTTTGTGCTCGAGGAATAGGACCGGATCGTCGCAGCGGATAGCGGTGCGGAGTAGGCCGTTCGCATCGAGCGCGGTTGACGGATACACGATCATCAGCCCGGGCGTGTGCGAGAACAGTGTCGTTCCTGACTGCGAGTGATACACCGCTCCACCCTTTAGATAGCCTCCAACCGGGACGCGCATCACCATTGGGCACTTTGTATCGCCGTCAGAGCGCCAACGCGTCACGGCAACCTCATTGCGGATCTGCATCATCGCCGGGAAGATGTAGTCAAAAAACTGGATCTCCACCACCGGCTTAAGGTCCCGGATCGCCATTCCGACGGCGCGGCCGACGATGTTTGCCTCGGCAAGCGGCGTGTTAAAGACGCGGGCCGAGCCGAATTTACGCTGCAGGTTAGCGGTGACCTTAAAGACGCCGCCCTTGCCCTTTACCGTCTCGAGGTATTCCTCACGAGAGACGTCTGCGACGTCCTCTCCAAACACGACGATCCGCGGGTCACGCTCCATCTCCTCGTGCATGCAGCGATTGATCAGATCGACCATCGTGCCCGGATTGCCGGAGAGCTCTGCTCCGTCCTCTGTATCAAAAAGCTGCCGGTCGGTCGGATCCACATCGGGCGAGAATACGTTGCGAAGAGCAGTATCGCCGGCAGGCTGAGGCGTCTCAACAGCGATGTCCGCGGCTTTGTTGACTTCATCATCGACTTCCTTACGGACCGCCTCGAGCTGCTCGCTGGTGGCTACCCCTTCGGTCATTAAGAACTCGGCGTAGGTCTTGATCGGATCTATCTCAGCATCCCGCTGGCGTTCCTCGTCCGGACGGTAAAGTTTTTCGTCGTCCGAGAGCGAATGCGAATACGGACGAATGACCTTTGCGTGTACAAAGGCCGGACCTTTGCGCGCCCGGCAGTATTCGACAGCTTTCTTGAATGCGGCGTAGCTCGCAAGCGGGTCGCAGCCGTCCACTTTTTGTATCAGGAGATTTGGGAATCCCGCGACCAGCTTCGAGATATCGCCGCCAGCAGTGCCAACCTCGACTGGTACCGAGATCGCATAGCCGTTGTCCTCAACGCAAAAGATGACGGGCAGCTTGAGGTTGCACGCGGTGTTGAGAGCCTCCCACCATTCGCCCTCGCTGGTGGTGCCGTCGCCGACCGACATGTAAACGACCTCATCGCCCTTGAATCCCGTGACCTTGTCCTCAAGCTCCTTGACGAGCGAAGCGCGATAACTTGCCTCCGCCGCGCCGACCGAATGCAGCGCCTGTGAGCCCGTACACGACGACTGTGACGGTACGTTCAGCTTCTTACTGCCCCAGTGCGACGGCATCTGCCGACCGTGTGAATTTGGGTCGACCTCGGCACCCACTGCGGAATACAGCATCTCCACCGCTGTCATTCCCAGAGCCAGCATCAATGCACGATCACGATAGTACGGAAAGAACCAGTCGTAGGCTGGCTTCATTGCCTGCGCAGCACCGACCAAGGCCGCCTCGTGCCCGGCACCTGATATCTGGAAAAAGATCTTGTTCTGGCCCTTGAGCTGGATCTCCTTGTCATCGATACGCCGCGACATGTACATCGTGCGGTACATGGCAACGAGTGTCTCGGTATCGAGGCCGTGATGCTTGTCGGTCGACGGTTCACCCTTTGCAGTATCGGGCGCGGGTGTCTCGGCTTTCGCGGTCTCTTGGATCTTCGCGTCCGGGACGTAGCCATCGGGCTCTGTGGTCTTTGCGCGCTCGGCGACGATCTCGCTGTCGTCTATGTTTGCGGCTGCTTTTGTGGGCGCGCCCTTCTCAGTAGCTGTTGCCATCGGATGATCCTTCTACAGCGGAAAAAGTACTAATTCCAGCAATCTTTGAGGATACCAAATGGCCAAAGGGCGCGGCAATGAGTTGGGTTACTCCACCAGGTCGGTATCAAGCACCATCCGGTACTCATTCGCCATCGACGGATGGCCGTGCGCGAGCGAAACGTCTATGCCCTTCTTATACGTCTCGATAGCTTTGTCGCGGTCGCCGGAGAGTAGGTAGGCTTTCGCGAGGACGCCGTAAGCATTGCCCTCGTCGTCAGATTTGGTGAGGTAGCTCTCAAGCAGGTCGATCACGCGGGTGTGATCGCTCCGCTTCTCATACTCCTTGGCGAGCCCGAACATCACCATCGTGTTGTCCGGGTCCGCCGCGAGCATTTGTTCGAAGACTTCGACGCGGTCTTGCATGGTTACTTGGAGTACGTTGAAAGCGTCTCCCCGAGCCTCTGCAAGGCGGAGGGAGCGTCATGGGCGGCCAACGGCGGAGTCCCGAGGATCTGGTTAGCATTTTTGCTGTAGATCGCGAGATTGCGGTCGTCGTCGTGCGTGATCACAACACCTTTTAACGAGACTCCGGCGAAAAGGCCCTTGCTGCGGGAATAGGTAAGTATCTGGGCTCCGAGTGTCGCCGTCGTCGACGCGGCTGCAGTCCGCCCGACCGGCCCTGCCACAATGCTGCCCTCGCCGCCCATTTCGAATTTGTCACTTAGGAGGCTCTTGAGACCGTTGTCATTCATTATTAGGAGAATGTAATCGGTCTTTGCCCCGCCGATCTGCGCGCCAAAGCTGCCGCCGCCGAGCTTGAGAAACGCGGGTGCGCTCCAGCCGTTCCCAACGCGTTTGATGGCAACACCGGTTCCCCCTTGACCGCCGACGACAAACGCCGCCTTGATCGTTCCCGGAAAGATAACCACAGCCTCAGCCTTGTTCAACAGGTCGCGTGGGATCCCCTTGTCGCTCGCCCGCATGATCTGGTTGATCGCGGCCGACGCGGCGTTGACACGGTCGACGGCGTCGCGCAGTTCTTTACCCTGGTCCTTTTGCGCCGAGACGGCAATTGCGGAGAGAGCAATAGTGAATATTGTCGCGATGATCTTTGAATGCTTCATATTAAAACCTCCGGTTACCACCTTAGATTAGCGGTAAGCTCCCAGAGTTTGAAACCGATGACGGCGATGATCTAGAAAAGTCCCGGCTGGATCGGATGCTCACGCGGCAGAACGTCTCGGTCAGGCAGCTTAACATTCTCGGTCTCGCGATCCCTCACATTGTACCCAAGCCGCTTCGCGTGAAAGTCGAAAAGCTTCTTCGTCACCTCCCACTGCTCGGTCTTGCCTGTTCCACGTTCTTTGTAGCTGCCGTGCCGCAACGTCCCACCGCGTTCGCGTTTTATGTGATTAATGATCTTAGTGACGGCGGTCGGGGAGAGCCGCTCGTGGAGCTTCTCGACAAAATACTGCTCGATCGAGTCGGTATCCAGGTGCAGCATCGACATAAATGACCTTGTCGCACCGCATTCCTTGGCACGTTCCAGTAGACCTGGAATGTCAGCCTCGTTATAGCCGGGGATCACCGGCGCGATTGCGATGCCGACGTTGAGACCGGCGTCCGCAAGCGTCTTCATAGCCCTAAACCGAGCCTCAGGCACCGGCGTGTAGGGCTCGAATGGATTTGATCTCTCTTTAGTTAGAAAGGGCAGCGAGAAATATATCCAGACGTCCTTAAGCTTTTGAAGAACGTCGAGATCACGTGTCACGAGCGGCGATTTTGTGATCACGCCGACGGGCACGCGAAAATCAACACAAACCTTGAGGCACTGCCGCGTGAGCTTATATTCCGCCTCGAGCGAGATATACGGATCCGTCGCAAACGAGAAATCGATATGCGGCATGTTGTACCGCGTCTTCTTGAGCTCCTCGCGAAGCACATGCGGAGCATTCGGCTTAACGACGATCTTCGTCTCAAAATCCGTGCCTGCACCGTAGCCTAGGTACTCGTGATACTGCCTCGCAAAGCAGTATGTGCACCCGTGCACACATCCGCGGTAGCAGTTGACCGTGTAACGCCAGCCGCCCTCCCAGTCGGACGCGAAGGCCTTCGTGATCATCTTTTTAGTCGCGGTCTCCTCAAAGATCTCGAGCTTCCTCGGCGGCGGCTCGCCAATGTACTCGGCTGTGTACTTGTTGTACGGATTAGGTGGATTTGTGATGTATCTCACAAATGAAACAATAGCCTATACGAGCATTAGTGACAAGAGCCTGCCCACCAAAAACACGAAAGACACAAAGCAAAAGGGTATTTTCGTACTTTTAGTGTGTTTCGTGGGCTATAACTCTTTCTGCATGAGGAGGTCGGCCTGCGGATCGGTACCGAGCTGAAAGACATGCTTCCCAACAACTCGAAAGCCATGCTTCTCGTAAAACCTCTGTGCACGCGGGTTGTACTCCCACACACCCAACCACATCACATCCCGGTCGAGCGTCCGAGCGTCCTCAAAGCACCTCTCCATCAAGGTTTTTCCGATGCCTTGACCAAGGTGCCGCTGGTGCGAATAGAGCCGCGAGAGCTCAATGGGACGCTGCGCCGTGATGCCCGGCTCAGTTGTGTCGAGGATCAGTTTTGAATAGCCTGCCATCTCCCCGGCTATCTCGGCGATTGTAAAGATCGACCGCTGGTCCTCGAGCTCCTTCACGATCTGTTCGACCGTAAACGCCCGTCGGATGTAGTCGTCCAGGTCGTGAGGCGCGTTCATCGCGTGCCCGGCAAAGGCGTCCCAGAACGTATCGAATGCGAGTTGTGTGAGCGGCACGGCGTCATCTAATGCCGCTCGCCTGAGGGTGATCTGAGCCATGTAACATCATTATAGTTGGGCTTGTGGCAGCAGGAGCCATAAACTAGACACATGCTCATCCACATCGTGTGTTGGAAGTACAAGATGGACGTGCCCGACGTCCAGCGCGAAGAACACCGTCGCCGCCTCAAGGAACTATCGCAACTTGTGCCCGGGCTCGCGCGTCTGCACGTTGGGGCCGACATTCTGCATCTGGACAGGTCGTATGATACGGCGTTGATGGCCGAATTCGAAGCGCGCGAGGCTCTCGACGCGTACACTGAGCATCCAGAGCATCAGGCGGTGGCGGCGATGGGGCGGGAACTGGCGGAAAAGGCCGTTTCCGTCGATTTTTGGACCTAAAAGCGCTAGGGAAACGATTCTCCGGCGCTTTACATCAAAGAAACGCACTTTAATTGCCGGTCTCGACCAGCCGAGAAGCCAAAATGACCAGGATCATAAAGAGCGGCCTTTTTGCCGCTTTATTCACAACTCTCCTCTCACTGCCGCTTTTTGCGCAGGCCGTAAAGCGGACGCCTTTTGACGTCACGAACTACGTGATGGACGTGCAGGTCTCGCCCGCCGACCGCAGGATAACTGCGACGGCGGATGTGACGTTCACGCCGCTCGAGGACACGCGGAATATCGCTTTTGAGCTGAACGGCTCGCTAAAAGCGGACGCGATCACGCGCCTCGATAAGCCAATGGCACCGGTCCCCACTGCTGCTCAGAAAGGAGCGAAAATAGCCGTTCCGGCCACGACCATTTCAACGCCCGGCACTCTGACATTTGTGCAGGACCAGACGAACAGCAGCGATCTCGGGCCGCACGTGCGGATAGATCTTGGGCAGGATGTGCCGAAGGGAACGCCGGTCACACTCCGTTTTAAATACTCGGGTGTTCTCGACACCGCTGCGGGCGGGCCGCTTCTGAATAAACGCCTCGCATTCGCGGGCGAGCAGGGTTATCTGATGTACGCCGCGCGTTGGTTCCCGTTCCACGATTACGCGGCTGACCCGGCGACGTCGGACATCACTATCTCGATCCCTGCGGGATATCAGGTGGTTGGGTTTAGCGACTCTGCAGTTTCAAACACGGGCGGCAAGTATCATTTCGTCTCGACGACTCCGTCGCTGCCGGGGAACTTTGCATGGGGCAAATTCACCGCGCGGCCGATGCATCTTGGGGATTGGGAGCTGCAATTCTACGCAAAGCCCGGAGCAGATCAGGTCATCGGCAACTACGGCGAAACGCTGAGCAAAGCCCTGCAGTATTACGCGGGTCGCTGGGGCGTGCCGGCGGCGGGCAAAAAGCTGTCGGTCGTAGAGATCGATGACGAGAGTCTCGACTTTTACTCTTCGAAGGGCATGCTCTTCATCGGCCAACGCCCGTTTGAAGAAGCTCGCGACATCACCACGGATCGCCTCGAACGCGAGGCTGCATTCCAGTGGTGGGGCCTGACGGTTGGCCTCAAGTCCTTTGACGATGCGTGGCTGTCGCAGGGGCTGGCGGAATATTCGGCCTTCGCTTTCCGTGCGAGCCGCATGGATGCGTCCAAGCGCGATCAGCTCCAGCGTGAGCTGCTCGAAAAGTCGCTCACTTTCGAACAAACCGCCTCGATCCTGCGTGCACCGGCGACGCTCGACGACCAGTCGGCGGCGTACCAGTACATCATGTACGGCAAGGGTGCGTTCGCATTCGAGCTGCTGCGGGACACGCTGGGCGATCAAAAGTTTGATACGGTGTTGAGGAATTTCCTCACGCAGTATCGGGGCAAGAATGCGTCGCTCGATGATTTCGAAAAGATCGCCTCTAACGTCGCGGGACAGCCGATGCGTTACTTTTTCGCACGCTGGGTCGAGTCGACGGGCGTGCCGGAATTTGCGGTCGATTACCAGATCCTGAGAACGCGCGGCGGCAAGTTCCTCACGCGCGGGACCGTCAAGCAAAACTACGACAATCTTCGGCTGCCGGTGGATGTACAGCTCGTCTCCGAGGGCGAAAAGGGCCTCAAGATCCAGACCGTCCAGATGGACGAGGCGACCGCCGACTTTAACATCGAGTCAGAGGGCAAGCCCATCAAGGTCATGATCGATCCGGGCTACAAGCTGCTGCGGATCTCGCCCGATCTTCGCGTATCGTCGATCGCAAGGCGCGGCATCGAGCAGTTCAAAGAGGGGAATTACGCCGAGGCCCAGCAGCAGTTTGAGGCGGCTCTCAAGCTCGACCGCTCAAATTCCTGGATCTACTATCACCTCGGCCTGCTCTTCCTCGACCAGCGCAATTACGACATGGCGATCGATAACTTTAAGGCCTCGCTCTCCGGCAATCTCAGCCCGTCATGGCTTGCCGTCTGGTCAAACATCAAGATGGGCAACGCCTACGACGCCCGCGGCGATCGCACCCGCGCCGTCGCCGCCTACAAACGCGCCGAGTCCCTCGGCGACAACTACGACTCCGCCCAGGACGCCATCAAAAAATACATGGCCACCCCCTACGACCCAAAGGAAAAACAGACGGTCGCCGCAAACTAGGTCTCTCTTTATCCGGATGAAAGGCGGCCCTGATGGTCGCCTTTTTTAGCGCCTGATAGCTCACGACGCCTGCATCAGAATTAACTCCCATTTAACACCCTCGTCACGAACCGTTAACGCCCCCTGCAGCATACTTCTCCTTGCAGCAAAGCAATTCAGAGCGGTTTGACACGCCATAGCACTCGGGGGATGCGGCGAGAGATGTATCTCAAGGAAGGGTTTTTAACTAGATCTAAACAGGAGTTTGAATGAGATCCACGTTACCAAAGGCATTCACAGCCATATTTCTAAGTCTGCTATTGATACCCAGTATCGCGGCCCAGACGGACCAAGGCCGCATCGCGGGGACCGTCGCGGACCCGCAGGGCGCGGTCCTGGCGGGTGCGACGGTCGCTGTAACTAACGAAAAGACCGGCAAGGTCCGCACGATCACCACTGACAAGGACGGCACATTCAAGCTGGTGGCGCTCGAGCCCGCAATTTACACATTCATTGTAAGTTCCGGCGATTTTCAGGCGGTCAAGCAGACGGTCGAGGTCCTCGTCGGCACGCAAAAGGACCTTTCCTTCACAATGCAGCCGAAGGGCGTCGCCGTGAATGTCGACGTTGTCAGCGGCGAGGACGCGATCGTCAACACCACATCCGCGGCGATGGGTGCGAATGTCAGCGGGCGTGAGATCGGGGACCTACCCGATAATGGGCGGCAGATGTCGCAGTTCTATTTGCAGGCACCGGGTGCGCAGAATTCGGGCACGGGCACATTCAGCGATATCCGATTCTCAGGGCGTGCCAACCAGCAGAACGTCGTCCGCTATGACGGGGTCGAGGGCACGGCGATCATCGACGCTTCACCCGGCAATCTGAACGGCGAGGTGCCGTCACCGTTTCGCCTGCAGTCGTCGCTGGAGAATGTGCAGGAGTTTCGTGTCGAGTCGTCGAATTTCCCAGCAGAGTTTGGCACCGGCACTGGCGGTCAGATCTCGGTCGTGACCAAATCCGGCGGCAATGGTTTTCACGGTTCGGGATTCGAGTACCTGCGTCGCCAGGGTTTGGACTCACGCAACTTCTTTGACAACACCACGCCTGGCGTCGCAAAGAGCAAGCTGCAGCTCGATCAGTTTGGCGGTTCCTTTGGCGGCCCGATCATCAAGGATAAGCTCTTCTTTTTTGGTAGCTACGAGCAGTATCGCGGTCGCTTTGGGCTGAACTTTGTCGAGGCCGCACCCAGTCTGAGCCTCGCGGCTCCGGGTGCCCTTATTCCGGGAACATCGACACCCGTAAGCCCGCTGATCCAGCCGTACATCGCTGCATTCCGTGCACCGGGTGCGGTCGTTGTTTCGAATGGCACAACGACTCCTGGCTTCGACATCGTGCAGCTTCAGGCTGCCGAGCGAACGGATGAAAAGGCTTTCTCCGCACGCTTTGATTGGCAGTACAATTTGGGCAATAAACTCTACTTCCGCTTTTTCCGCGATCAGGGGCGGGACATCGCCCCCGAGGGCGTTTCGGGTCGCGTTACCACCATTCGTGCCGTCCCGCAGAACGGCGTCTTTGGCTGGCAGTCGATGCTCCACAAGGACGGGTCGCTGATCAACGAGTTTAAGATCGGCTACAACGGTGCACAGACACGCATCAATGGCTTTGCCCCGACGGTTGGCGGACTGGATTTTACAAACCTCACGCTTAACGTCTCTGGGAGTGTCGCAAACACCGGCATCGCCGGTCAGGGTACATCGTCAGGCATCTCGATCCCTGGCGGTCTCGTACGTGCAAACTCCGCGACAAATGGCCGCGGTCAGCCTTACACGCCGTATTCGATCGGATTCATAGACAGCCTCAACTGGACGCACGGCAATCACAATGTGAAGTTCGGCGGCGAAGTTCGCCTCATCCGGTTGTGGACAGACCGTCAGGGCGGGACGACATACACGTTCTCAAATCTGGCGGCGTTTCTCGCGAATACCCCAGCTTCCGTCCAATATCTTGGCGATGTGAGCGCACCGAGTCCTTTCACTAACGGGCCGGGTGGTCAGCGTCTGGCAAAGCAGACCTATTACATCGGCTACGCTCAGGACGAGTGGCGTATCCGTCCGGGTCTCACGCTCAACTACGGGTTGCGGTACGAGTACTACACACCGTTGCGTGAGGCGAATCATCAGGAGATCTTTTTTGACATCACGTCCGGTGTGCTAAAACCCACTAGCGCAGAGCCGTACATCACAAAGAAGAACAACATCGGTCCTCGCGTAGCTTTAACGTGGTCGCCGAATGTGAGTGGTAACGGATTTTTCGGCGGGGGCAAGACTGTTTTTCGCGGCGGCGTCGGGATCTTTTATGGCCCGGGCCAGACGGAGGACCAGATCCAGCCGATCGAATCGGACCGTATTAGCTCGACGATCACAAGCGGTCCGCTCCTCGCATTCCCTGCAAATACAGCAGCGATCGTCGCAAACTTTAACTCGAATCCAAATAACCGCAGCTATCAGCCGCGTGCATACGCAAACAACTACTCGATCCCGGAGAAGGTGTACGAGTACACGTTCTCATGGCAGCAGCAACTACCCGGCAAGCTGACGGCGACCGTCGCGTATGTCGGAGCACAGGGTCGCAATCTTTTCCTACGCAGCGTTGCGAACCGGATCCTGCCGGGCTTCACATCAATCGTGAACGGGGCGAACATCCCCACGGGGACCGGTGTGGTCAACCGCACAGATCCGCTAACGGGTCAGGTGATCGGTGTGAACACCGTCCGCCAATTCTCGATCGTGAGCGGCACGTCGGTGCAAAATCCATATGCCGAGATCGATTACAAAACGAGCGGAGGCACGGACAGCTACAACTCGTTCCAAGCGTCGGTGCAGCGTTCATTTCGCACCGGACTCACCATGAACGCCCAGTACACGTATGGCCGCAGCATCGGCACATCTAGCGGCTCTAACGAGGCTCGGACGTCGGCGCAGCTCGACAACTTTGCTGCCGATATGGGCCGCAACAACTTCGACATTCGTCACAACTTCAACTTGTCGGCACTCTATGATCTGCCGATCGGCCAAGGGCGACAGCTCGACTTTGGCACCGCCGGCAACGCTCTGCTCGGTGGCTGGGAGATCGGCGGCATCTGGAATGCCCGCAGCGGAATTCCGATCGAGGTGCTTGTGGTGCGTCCCGACGTGGTCGTGCAATGTCAGCGTGCAGGCGGCTGTCCAAATGGAGCCGGCGGCACGTTTGCGAATGGTTTTACGGCGAACCTGCCGTCATTGGGCGCGAGCTTCCCGGTGCTGCCGACCGGCTTTGTCGCGGTAGTTAACACGCCCGGCGGCGGCAACTCGCGAAATATCCGCAGACCCGATCTCATACCTGGAGTGAATCCTTTCCTTGGCAACGATCGTCAGTACCTGAACCCGGCAGCCTTTGCGACTCCCGCGGCGGGTACATGGGGCAACCTGCCGAGGAACGCATTCTCGGGTCCGTCGTTCTCGCAACTCGACATGACGTTCGTGCGGAGGTTCAGGATCTCGGAGTCGAAAAATTTCGAGTTTCGCACAGAGGTCTTCAACATCCTCAACCACACGAACTTCGCCAATCCGTCGGCGACCATCAACAACGCGCTGCCGAGCCTGAGCTTTAGCGCCACAACGGGCGCTTACTCGGCAACGTCGACGAACGTCGTGCAGCCCGGACAGGCGTTCACCCAAAACGCGGCTGGATCGACGTTCGGTCTGCTGAGGGCGACGGTAGGACGCACGGTTGGACTGGGGTCGAACAGGCAGGTACAATTCGGCTTTCGGTTCAACTTCTAGTAGATGAAGCAGACCATCCTTATCGTCGAGGACGACGCGGACATCGCCGAGAGTCTTGAGTACAACCTCAAACGCGAGGGGTTTGAGCCTGTCATAGCGGAATCGGGAGAAAAAGGGCTGAGGCTTGCTGCGGACGGCAAGTCTCAGCCCTCCCTTATCCTGCTCGACCTGATGCTACCGGGAATGAACGGAATGGAGTTGTGCGAGAGGCTCCGTTCAGATCCCGCAACCGAGAAGATCCCGATCGTGATGCTTACCGCAAAGGCGGCCGAGGCAGACCGTGTGGCGGGCCTCGAAAGAGGCGCGGACGACTACGTCGTCAAGCCTTTCTCCGTAAAGGAACTGATCGCCCGCATTCGTGCGGTACTGAGACGGTCCGATACAGATGCGGCAGAGCCACGATATCAAGACGAGAGTCTCGTCGTCGATTTTCCGGATATGCGCGTCACGTGCGCAGGCGAGAGTGTGAAGCTCACGCGAAAGGAGTTTTCGCTGCTGGAGCACCTCATCCAAAACAAGGGGCGCGTATCGACGCGTCAGCAGCTTTTGGATAACGTCTGGGGCTACACGTATTTTGGCGACACGCGGACACTCGACGTACACGTGCGGCGACTGCGTCAAAAGCTCGGGAGTTGCAGCGGCAGCATCGAGACGGTGATCGGTGTCGGCTATCGCTTTATAGGCTGCTAATGACGACTCCCGCCCGATCTGTCAACGAGACGACGGCGATCCTCCGCAAGATCCTCGATGCGACGCGTGAGGGTGTCATAGTGGCGGTTGGTGCCGACCTCAGGGTTATGGCCGCGAACGCCGCCGCGGAGGAGGCTTTTGCGCGCGAGACGAGCATCGAGGGAATGCCTCTCTCTGAGCTGATCAGTGACGAGGCTGTGATCGAGGCGTTTCGACGCGCGGCGGCTGGCGGCACAGAGTCGGATATTCATCTCAAGTATCGCGGCCGTGTGAGGCGTCGTTATGACGTTCATGTAGCGCATTTGGAGCTTGAGCGTACGAGCACCGCGATCGGATATTTTTACGATGTAACGCAGGTGCATCGTCTGGAGAATATCCGGCAGGAGTTTTTGTCGAATATCTCTCACGAGCTTCGCACGCCCCTGACCTCGATCCTTGCATTCGTTGAGACCATGGAGAATGGCGGACTTGAGGATGCGGATAATAATCTGCACTTTCTCGCTGTCATCAGACGCAACGGCGAGCGGATGCGCGATCTCATCGCGGACATCCTTGAGCTGTCTCAGATAGAGGCAGGAACGGTCGCTATCGATCTGAAGCAGGTCAACCTGTCGCGGCTTGTCCAAGAGATCATGACGAGCCTCTCGTCCATGGCCTCAGAGCGGACGATCGACCTTCGAAACGAGACGAATGTAGCGACGACCGTAAGCGCGGATCCCAAACGCCTCGAGCAGATGCTGACAAACCTTATCGATAACGCGATACGCTTCAACCGTCGCGGCGGCTCCGTCACTGTCACAGACGAGCTGATAAACGGCCGTCATCTCATCCACGTGGTCGACACCGGCGAGGGCATCGGACGCAAAGAGATGGAAAGGGTATTCGAGCGGTTTTATAGGGTTGACCGCTCGCGAACCCGTGAGGTCGGCGGCACCGGCCTCGGCCTTGCGATCGTCAAGCACCTCGCCCGCCTCCACGGCGGCGCGGTCCTGGTCACCTCGGAGCTCGGCTCAGGCACAACCTTCACTATCAGCCTCCCCTCAGAGCGGCCGTAGCCCGACGAACGGCGCATCTTCTTTTACTTGCTGTCGCGTCAAAGGACTGTGCGGAAGCGTCAACAGCGCGTGCGGAAGCGCCCACCGACCGTGCGGAAGCGTTAACAGAGTGTGCAGACGCGTGAACGGAGTGTGCGGAAGCGTCCACCGAGTGTGCGGAAGCTCGAACAGAGTGGGCGGAAGCTCCAAGAAGGTGTGCGGTACAGTCAACAGGATGTGCGGACGGGGAAACTTGGCGGGCGGAGGGGTAAAAAGAACGGAGCGGGCAACACTGCGGACGGTGCGACCCGCTCTTTGTTATGTGCGGAAGAGGTTAGGACTTGACCTTCGCCTTTTTGAATTTTAGGGAGGCGAGTTGGGTGTATTGGGTGGAGTCCTGCCCGAAGCCGGCGCGGACGTATTTTTTTGTGAGCATGGCGCGGTCGTAGAGGCCGGTTGAGTCGGCGTAGAGGACATCGTCACGGTGACCGCGTGCGTTCGAAATGGTGGCGAGAGAGGTGGCGACGGCGGATTTTGCGGCCTTCATGTCGTTGACGCGGGCGGTGAGGGTCGGGAGCTGGATCTCGGTCTCGTTGGGTGAGTAGAGGGCGTCCTCCTGGAGCAGCTTGATGATGCCCTCGAGGTGCTCGATGACCTGCGTGTGGCCTTGCTGCGAAGCGGAACCAGTGCCCGGTCCGCTGTCGGCGGGAGGCTCGGGAGTGGAACCGCCATTCGAAGGAGGCGTCGTCGGCTTGGACGAAGCGCGCGCGCCGTCGAGCTTTCGCTTTAGGGTGCGAACGTCGTCAATCTTGTTTTGGTCGGCGCCGGTCGATTCGTAATACTGCACGACCCTGGTGACGAGCGGGCGGATGCCGAGGTAGGTGTTTTCGCGATCGTTGATGAGGTTGACGTAGTCGGCACGTGCGTTCGCAACACCATTCATCGACGAGACCGCCGCGGTGTGGTTGGCAGTGAGATTCGCGAGGGTGATGGCGGTATTCGAAGGGTTGTACGCCGCTCCCCAGCTTGTGATGTACGCGATCTGCTGCTCACCGGCAGCAACGTTATCTGCATGTCCATGGTCGCTCATTGGTTTTTTCTCCTTAGTTGAATTTAGCTGTCAGCTATCGGCTGTCAGCGGTCAGCTTTTAGCAGTCAGAAGTCGGAAATCAGAAGTCAGTAGGCAACAGGCAGTGGGCAGAAATCGGAAGTCGGAAGTCGGAAACTGAGAGTCGAGATTCACGCACGGGAATAGCTCCTAAGTAATGTGGTTTACCTAAACTTGCCCGCCTTGTATCGCTACTGCTTTGTTGTTTTTTTGGGAACTGCTAAAAAAACTTTGGACATTTTGCCGAAGTTTATTTCTGCTGTCAAGAGCAGAAAAGCCGCCTTTTGCAAAGCGGCTTTTGGGCGGATGGTTGATCAGTGGCCGGTCTCTTTACTCGGCAAATTCCCCGAGCAGGAGTTTCTCGATACGTGCGCCCTCGACGGGCTCTGCTCGGCTTGCAGTGCGAGATCGTTGAGCGAATCGACGTATTTAACGATGCTTTCGTAGACGACGCTATTCGCGTGCTCGGCCTGCGGGATCCATCCGTCAAGCTCCGCGATCTTCGAGCGAATCGCGGTCGCCTCGTCGTCGCTCGCGGAGATCAAACTTGCCTCAAGCTCCAAACGCCAACGCTTTTGCCCCTCGACCTTTGCCACACACTCCCAATGTCCCACCCTCTCAAGCTCCTTCTCTAACCGCACAGCCCGACATCCTACCGACTCCGCCCGCCCAAACACAACCGCCGCCCGAGCCTCGGCGGCAAGGGCGGCGGGTAACAAGGGTGTGGTGACTCTCTATTTAGAATTGCACGTCTTGATTCACTACGATTTTTAGGGTTTCATCCGCTTTTCCATCTCTTTGATGAAGTTGTCTTTTTCGACGGCATATCTCTGATCGTCGGCGTCGGCAAGGGCGGTCTTGCCCAGTCCCCGATAGGCCTCGGCACGGTACTGATAATTCACAAAGAGCTGGGGCATTAGGGTGAGCGAGTGGTTGAAATCGTCGATAGCCAACTGATATTGCTTCATCTTCGTCCGCAGCTTCCCACGGTCCATCCACGCGTGTTCGTTCGTTGGCCACAACTCGATCTCAGTGTCGTAATCGGGAAGCGCTTTCGCCAGATCATCGAGCTTTATGTAGGCGCCGGCCCGGTTGGAATAATAGTTGGCGTCTTTTGGCTTGAGCTCGATCGCCTTGCTGTAGTCAGTGACCGCCGATTTGTAATCCTTCCTAAAGGAGTAAAGGATCGCCCGCTGGTTCCACGCCTCATCGAGTGCAGGATCTATCCTGATCGCCTCGTTTATATCCGCGAGCGCTCCGGCCGGATCCTTAAATGCCTTTTCCTGAGACCGCTCGAGAAACTCTTTCGCGGTTTGGCCCGACCCACTCGAGGCCGCACCAAATACCAAAAATATCAGGATCGTAGAAACGTAAATAGATCGCATATATGCTCCTCAGCCTTGAGCGTAAGTTATGACTTCTTGACTTCCTCTTGATCTCGTCCGGTTGATCACGGGGAATGAGAAGCCTTTTGAGATCGTGAAGGCAGCGTGTCAGAACCCCGCTTGAGTGAACGACCTCCTGCTCAGTGGTCTGGCTTGCCGCCCATTTCGACGTACTTTCGCCGGTCATCGGCGGCTTTAGCTTTGTCACCGAGTTCGTCGTAGGCGATCGCGCGGGACTGGTAGCACATGATCATTTTTGGATGGATCTCGAGTGCCTTGGTGTAATCGAGAATGGCGAGCCGCCACTCTTTTAGGTACATATAAACATTGCCGCGGGTGTTGTACGAGGTCGGGTCGTTTGCGTCGAGCTCGATCGCATGATCGACGTCGCGCTTTGCGCTCACGTAGTCGCCGCGGTCGATGAATACATTCGCACGGTTATTCCACGCACGCGGCAGCCTCGGATCGTACTCGATCGCTTTGTCAAAGTCCCTTAACGCTGCGTCCATCTTGCCCATACGGTAATATGCGAGCCCGCGATTGCTGTATGCGACCGCGGAACGCGAGTCCGCCGAGATCGCTCTCGTCGCCATCGACACGGACGTCTCCCAATCACCGCGAAGGTTGAATAGCTCGCTGAGGTTGCTCAAAGCTGTAGCCTGCTTGGGATCGATCTCAACCGCCTTCTCAAGGTCGGACTTCGCGGCCGCGAGATCGCCGGCGGATAGATAGAATGTCGCGCGATTATTATAGAGGAGGGCGTTATTTGGGTCGGCGGCGATCGCTTTGTTGAGGTCCTCGAGCGCCTGTCCGCCATGGCCGCTCTGCTGCAATGCCGACGCCCGGTTTGCGAGCACGGTCGCGTCGTTCGGATCCTTGGCTAGCGCCTTATCAAACTCTGCGACCGCGTCAGTGTATCGGCCCATCAGCATGAGAACATATCCCTCGTTGTTGAGCACCGTGACGTCATTCTCATGCGAGGCAAGCGCTTTCTCAAGATCTGCGATCGCCAGGTCGAACCTCGCGGTGTCGGCATAGATCACCGCGCGGTTGTTGTACGAGACGGCGACGTTCTTTTCTCCCTTGTCGATCACGCGCGTGAATTTTGCGATCTTGTCCTCGGCGTCATTCGCATTCTTGAAGGGCTTTGCAGAGTCGGATAAATAAAAATAAGGGAAGAATGCGTCGTCCTCCGACAGCCCCGGCGTTTCCGACCGTGGCACGTCCGGCAGGTGGACCCGGCCCGATTGCCCTAACCCGACGCACCCAAAGAGCAGGATCAAAACAATTGCACTACCCGATTTCATACTCGCTCCCTAGACTTTTGACATTCGCAAAATCTCAGCGACGCTCCATGCCTGGGCGGCCGCACCACGCGGTGCGTGGGGAGCGTCGGCGTCAAAGATCTCGCCGATGCTCCCGAGCATGGTCGTGATGAGGGTGGATTCGACACCTTCGATGATCTCGCGTACGCGGCGCTGTGCCTTTGGATCTTGGGAGTGGACCTTGCGGTAGGCATCGACGAAGTGGCCGGTGAGCCAGGCCCAGACGGTGCCTTGGTGATAGCCGGAGTCGCGGTCGAAGGGTGAGCCAAGGTAGTGGCCGCGATACTGCGGATCGCGCGGGCTTAAGCTACGAAGTCCGGCGGGCGTGAGGAGCTCGCGCTCGACAAGGTCGACGACCTTCCTAGCCTTGGTGCGAGGCAGCATCGTGTGCGTGAGGCTAACGGCAAAGATCTGGTTGGGCCGTATGCTCGCGTCGCGGCTCTCGCCATCGACGACATCGTAGAGACAGCCGTCGGTCTCATTCCAAAAGTCGCGGTTAAAGCTTTTTTTCGCCTGAGCGGCGAGCTTTGAATAGCGGGCGGCGTCCTTGGTGTCGCCAAAGAGGCGGGCAAATTCGCACATCGTGGACAGCGCGTTGTACCAAAGCGCCTGGATCTCGACGGGCTTGCCGGTGCGAGGCGTGATCACAAGGTCGCCGACCTTTGCATCCATCCACGTGAGCTGGACGCCGGACTCTCCGGCGTAGAGCAGCCCGTCAGTGTCGGCGTGAATGTTGTAGCGCGTGCCGCGAAGGTGCCAGAGCACGATGTCCACGAGCTTTGGGTACAGCTCTCGAAGCGTTTCCTCGTCCGCGGTCGTCGCGACGTACGCGCGGATGGCCTCAAAGTACCAGAGCGTGGCATCCACGGTGTTATATTCGGGCGTTTCGCCTTCGTCCGGGAAGCGGTTGGGCAGCATCCCATCCGAGATGTGACGTGAGAACTCGAGAAGGATATCGCGGGCGATCTCCGGCCGCCCGGTCGCTAGCGTTAAGCCCGGCAGCGAGATCATCGTGTCGCGTCCCCAGTCCGAGAACCAGTGATAACCAGCGATCACCGTCTTGCCATTGCCGCGTTTGACGATGAATTGGTCTGCCGCTAGAACGAGCTGCTTGGCGATGTCATCCGTAGCATTTGATATCTGAATGAGCTCGCGGCGGCGGTCGATCTCACTCTTCTCAAAGGTCGCGGCGGAGTCAGCGGAACGCCAATCGGTAGAGGCGACGACGATCGCGTCTTTCGCGAGATCAAAGGTCAGAGCAAAAGGCTGGAAAAGGTCCTCTGTAAAATCAAAGCCGCGTTCGCGCTCGATCTCGTATTCAAAGTTGCGGTACCAGTCGCACGTCGCCTCGATGCCGCTCGCGTTGTGACCAAAGTAGATCGACGGCCCCTCGTCGAGCATCTGGTATCGAATGCCGCGGTCCTCAATGTCGAAGGCGCAGTGCACATCCCCCAGCTCACGGCGGAGGTGATGATGATCGCGAGCGGCGATGAGAGGACGCAATTCTAGTGATGAGTGATGAGTGATGAGTGACGAGTCGAGAACGCGCCAGCGGCACACCGTCGTGTTCTCGCCGTGCGGCATGAAGACGGTCTTTTCGAGGCGGAGACCGGCGACGTCATATGTCCAGATGGGGAATGGATCGAGGCGAAATTCGATTAGGTATTGATAACCGTTGGGGCTTACGGTCCCGGGGTATTGGTTGGCGGAGAGCTCATATTCGGCGCCATCGACGACGAACTTCTCCTCAAACTTTGAGAGGAGCACCATCCGGCCCAAGGGCGGACGCGTCGCCGCGACGAGCAGGCCGTGATACCGGCGTGTGTGCAGCCCCGCGACGGTGCCGGACGCGTAGCCGCCGATGCCGTTCGTCTCGAGCCACTCGCGCTTCGAGGACGCGGCGACATCCTGGCAAAGGTCTTGGCTGAGATAGATCACGCGCTATTCGGTGGTCGATTTGCCTGTGATCGCCGGGTTATTTGGATTGACGGAGCGAAGCTCGTCGAGCGTCTTTTGATACGCGGCGGTGTCGCCCTTTTCCTTGTAAGCGATCACCAGGTTTTGCAGCGTGATCTCGTGCTTAGGACTGATCGCGAGCGAAGCTTTGTAATTCTCGATAGCCTTGTCTATATCACGCGGCTCACGCAAAAAGAACGTCAGCCCGAGGTCGGTGCGGACGTCTACGTCCTTTGGATCCTTGGCGAGCGCCTGCACGTACCACTTCTCCGCCTCCGGGTACTTCTCGCCGTCAAAATAAGCGTTGCCGGCTTTGACCATCGCTTCCTTTTCGCCGGGCTTGAGCTCGGCGGCAGCTTCATAATATTTGGACGCATCATCGAACCGTTTGATCTGGTAGTACAGGTCGGCCGCGGTCATCTGGGCCTCGTAGTCCTGCGGGTTTTGCTTCGCTTTATCTATCGCCGCCTGCA
>JBJMGO010000130.1:0-13689 GCA_045807825.1 Pyrinomonadaceae bacterium
CGGCGTCACGTCCGCGTCCATTCCGGCGTTGAAGATCATGATGCCGGGATTTACAAAATTTGCCTGACCCTCGAGCTTGCTAGACCTGAGACTTGGAAGAAGGCTGTTCGGCTGCACCAAACCGACGTTGGTAGAGAGCAGTCGTATGCCGTTGCGGTTCCAGTAGGAGAATTCACCGCCGACGAAATTAGGATCGTCGAGGATGGCGTCAAAACCGTTCGCCTTGTTGTCAGTCGCGTTTTTGTCACCAGAGGCGTAAAAGAACGATGCTCGATACCGGAGCCAGTTGTAATCCATCGATGCCTCAAGCGCTGCCATGTGCGCGCGGATCTCGACTGGCTTTCCTGCGATCTCGTTAAAGGTGTCGTGGCCAAAGGCAAAATAGTACGAGTGCGACAGGTTAAGACGCCCGATGTGTCCGTCGCCGTTGAAGCCCACGTAATACGCCTTAATGGCATGTGGACGAACGCTCCCGATCACGGCAGGCCGGGTGACGAAGCCGTTCTGATCACGGTATCGGCTCTCGTGATCGTCATTGAGCGCGGCGACCGCTTCGACAGTGTATCCGTGGATGCCGAGGAAATCCTGTCTAAACAGATTTGCGACGTAGACGTTCTGCGGCCGGAGCTTCCTCATCGAATTGAGGCCGCTGTTCGTGTCCTTTTCTATCTGGCGAAAATACGCGACATTGAATTGAAACTTGTTGTTATCAAACCCGCCGAACAGCCTTGTGCCAAGGTTGTTGTCCGAGAATAAGAAGCCGCGAAAATCGGCGGTGAAAGGCTGGATACCGGTGCGGACGGATACAAAGTCGTAATTCTTATCCGTGTTCGCGATCTTGTACTCAAAGAACGCGTCCTCGAGCGAAACCTGTGTATCAGTGCGGTTTGTCCCGTGGCGAACGTCGACATTAACGATCCCGCGCTCGCGAGCATTTAGATAATTCGGCAGCGAGAAGGTCGGCGAGATCTTGATCGCCCACGAGCGAGGCCGGAAAGTCGTCTCACCCTTAAAAAATTCGAACGAGAATTGCAGCGTCTCATTTAGCGCGAACTTCTCGGGACGGCCGAAAAAATTGTTGCTGTTTGGATCTTGCGAGCTGACGTTGTTGCCGGATGGCGTTCGCTGGATCTCGACGCCGGTCGTGCTGACGCCCGACAGGATCATGAAGTAATCGTTGCCGACGATCGGGTAATCCCCCTTCAGGAGATTGCGGTCATATGGATTGTACCAGCGGTTGTTGCGGCGAAAGGGAATATCCCGCCCGCGAGCGCCCTTGTCGCCATAGCGGTCGTACTCGGGGAAGTTGTACCGCCAGCGGTCGATGACCTCGCGGCGCTCAGGCCCGGCCTTTTTCGCAGCCTCGCTCTCGGCAGGCTTTTCATCCTTGTCAGGTTCGACCACGGAGAAGTCCAACTTGTGGTCCCCGTCCATGATGAGGTTCTCGAGGACGGTGCACTTTTTCTTCGTGTCGTCGCAGATCGCTTGGGCGTAAGACCCGACCTCACCCAGCTTGCCGCGGTCGAATCGAGCTTCGTACGGCGGAGCAACCTTTACAGAGTAGGCGCCCTGTTGCAGTTTAAATGCATAGGAGCCGTCGGTCTGCGTGCGCCGAGTTATCTCACGGGTGCTGGTTTGATTTGTAGCGACGATGATGACCCCGCCAACCGGCTTGCCATCTTTGTCCGTGACCTTGCCAGAGAGCAGTCCTTGCGCAAGGCAGGCGCTCGCAAAAACGAGGATCAAGGGCAGCGGAGCGAATTTACGTAGAGCACAGGCCATGGCCAAACTCGTTTGCTTCGGTCAGGTTATCTTGGGACTGCTTCAATGCTTGTACCACAGTTCTGCGATTTAGCACAAATCTTTTTATATCTTGACTTCGCAGCAGGCTTAAGTAATATTCTTGAGCATCATGGTCAAAATGAGGGTGCTGAAGGCTCTAGGTTTAATTGCCGTCTCTTTGGTGCTCTCTGCGCCCGCTCTCGCGCAGAGTCTCACACTCACGGACGTTCAAACGATCATCGCTCAAGCTGTTTCTAAAGCAGCTGCGATGAATAAACCCGTTACAGTTTCTGTTACGGACAAAGAGGGGAATCTCCTCGGCACTTTTCAGATGACAGGTGCGCCGGCGACGACACTGATCCGCAGTGTCGGGCGTGCCGGACAGGGTTTGGAGAACCTATCGGTTCCCTCGACCGCTGCTGCTTACTCAAAGGCAGGAACTGCCGCCCTGCTATCGAGCGGTGGTAATGCTTTCTCTACCCGCACGGCGTCGTTCATCATTCAGGAGCACTTTCCACCAGGCATTGACAACACAGCGGGTGGCCCGCTGTACGGCGTGCAGTTTTCGCAGCTGCCGTGCTCGGACATTGCGGTTGCGGGGCTTCCGCTTGGATTGGCCGGTGATCCCGGCGGACTACCACTCTACAAGAATGGCGTTGCCGTTGGCGGCATCGGTGTCGAGGGCGACGGGTTGTACACGGTAGATCGAATTCCTGCGGATGATGACTTTTCAGTAGAGGAGTCGATCGCCGCATACGGTGAGCGTGGCTTTGCACCGCCCGATCTCATTCGCGGCGACAACATACTTATAGACGGCATTCGTTTTCAGTATGAGAACTCGGTCGATACAGCGAACGCGACCGCTATAGGATTCGGGAGTTTGCCGGGGGCCGCTACGACGCCGCTGCGAGCTGCTCCACCATCGGACTTTATCGTGACGACCTTGAACGGTGTCCAGGGCCAGATGAGCGTCCGATTCCCCATAGTTGCGGGGTCAGCACTTTCGGCTGCGGAGGTGTCGTCGATGCTATCGTCGGGCATCGGCGCAGCAAACACTATACGAGGTGCGATCCGCGAGCCCGAGGGCAGCAGCGCACGTGTGACCGTTGCTGTCACTGACGTGGACGGAAAGGTGCTCGGGATATTCAGGTCTGTGGACGCGCCGAATTTTGGCTTTGATGTCGCGGTTCAAAAGGCGCGCACCGTCGGCTTTTTTGCGAGAAGCGACACGGGAGCACGGCTCACGGCTGCTGGGTTCGGCTCTTACGTGACCCGGGCTCAGGCGGATGGAATTGCACTTGCTGGCTCGGTAGCGTTCAGCGATCGCGCGATCGGATTTTTGCATCGGCCACTCTATCCAGACGGCATCAACGACACGCCGGCAGGACCTTTCAGTACGCAGCTTATCGATTGGAGCCCATTCAACGTGGGGCTGCAGCTTGATCTCATAAAGACTGCCCTGCTGTCACCACCCATGGTTTGCGGCTCAGCAGCCGTTCACCGCAGGCACATGATGACCCTTGCGGCCCCTTGTCCGTGCACTGGAGCGTCGCTGCCGGAGATCCGTAACGGTATTCAGATCTTTGCCGGGAGCATTCCCATCTACCGGAACGGCACGCTCGTTGGAGCTGTGGGCGTAAGCGGCGACGGTATCGATCAGGACGATCTTGTATCTGCCTATGGAGGGAATTCGTTTGCACCTCCTAATGGAATTCGCTCCGATCAGGTGACGGTACGAGGCGCGAGGCTGCCATTTCTGAAGTTTCCCGCAAGGCCATTTCTCCCGTAACCCATGCGAAAGCTGAGCCTCTTTCTCACACTTGTCCTGGCTGCCCTCGTCGGGGCGGCCGGTGGACAAGCGCAGGCGCCTGTCAAGGCATCTGTAACCGTCAAAACGAAGATGACCATCGGGGGTAAGAAGGTTGAGCTCTCGAGAAAGCGGTTTTACCTTTTCCGTGGCGGGCTGGATACGAATACGGCACTCGCCAACAGAATAAAGTCTGCCTCCTACACCTCACGTGATTGCTTTTACTGCTCAAAAAAGGCCAGCCCCGAGTACATTGCGTGGCTACGTCTAAGTGATTGCGAATCACCTTACTGCCGCGACATCACAGCTGACGACGTGGCGAAGGTGCCGGAATTTAAGGCTGCATACCAAAAGGGATTGACCGCCTACAAGAACAAGACCGATGTTGCCCGAACGTGGGTCACAACCAACATGCCGCCCGATCTTCGTGATGGCTATTACCTCCAGCGAAAGAAGCTGGCCGACACGATCTTCGCGGACCTAAAACCAGCCGCGACTGTGATGACCGATGCGTCGTCACAGCAGGCGATATTCATCGACCTTCTGCTCTCGGGTACCAGCGAAAAGTTTCTGATCTCGAATGTGCTTCCGTTCGAGATCGGCGGTAAATCTTATGTTTGGGTGTGCGAGGTCACAGCAAAGGCAGGGGCAAATTCCTTCATCCTGCCTCCAAGTGAGACAACAGCACACGTAAAAACATGCGATGTCGTCGTCAAGGATCTACCGAAGTGCGAGAACGGGAGCTGTGGCCAATGAAATTAACGCTCACACGTCTAGTTCTCGTCCTAGTAGTTGCCGCAGCGTTTGCGGCGGCATACATGCCCGGGTCAATGGCGCAAGTGCGGGGACGCTTTTCTCATAACGAGCCGAAGCACGAGAAGGCCTGTGCGAGCTGCCACATGATGCCAACGGCCAATTGGGTGCAGGCTCGGGGATTTCCCGACGTCGCGCAGTTTCCGGGACACGCGTCTTGTTTCACTTGCCACAAAAGCAATGTTCTCATCGGCAGTAAACCAACCTTCTGTCTCGGATGCCACTCAAACGTTGCACCGGGGCGAGCTCCGTTTTTGGCATTTCCTGTTGCCTCCCGACCGAGGGAATTCAATATCAAATTCCCGCACAACGTGCACCAGGATATCTTGGCCCGAGTTGAAAGGCCTGACGGCATCGCTGTCGCACACTTTGTAAATGCCAGCTGGACGCCGGACGAGAAGCACGCCGCCTTCAACAGTTGCTCTGTTTGTCATAGTGGCAGCGATAAGCTCCCAAAGATCGATATTCCCCCGATCAAGGATGAGCTGAAGGCGGATGCTCCAGCGGCAGCTGACAAGGTCGATATAAAGGCCGCGTATTTTAAGACGCTGCCTCAGGGGCACCAGACTTGTTTTACTTGTCACTTCTCCGGAATTAAGCCTGTGGCCAGTGACTGTGCAGGGTGTCACTCCTTGACCAAACCGTACCAGAATGCCGACACGCTCCATCGCTACTCGATAAAATTCGACCACACGGAAAAGGATCACGCGGGCAAGGACTGCATGGCCTGTCACGTTCGAATCGCGCAAAACTCGAATGCCGCGGCGATGAAGGATCCAGACGTTCCGATCCTCGCGTGCGCGGCATGTCACGGAACTCCCTTTAATGGCGCGAAGAAGGGAGCCGCCAATTACTTTGAGGCGGCGATCGCTAATGAGATGACCGAGCGGCAAAAGGACAAGTCGATGCAGTGCACGTATTGTCATTCAACCGCCGTTGGGCGCTATCCTGTCCCGGCGAGCCATCTCGCTCTAAAGAAATAAAGAATGCCATCGCGCGGCAAGACAACTCTGCGTCTCGTACTCCTCGTGTGTGCACTAGGCGTATTTGTCGCGAGCTGTATGAAGCAGCAGGAGCGGGTCACGCCGACCATCACCTCCGCTGAGACGCCGGAGCCTGTTCCGGTACGGGCGTCAGACAAAACGTTTAAAAATTTCTCACACACTGTGAAGGAGCACGAGCAATTCGACTGCACTTCCTGCCATCACCGGCAGGGCAAGTCGTTGAAGATGGATTTCGCCGGTCACGAGGCCTGCATCGGCTGTCACCTGAATCAATTCACCGACAAAGACCAGACAATGTGCGCGATCTGCCATGAAAACATGCAGGCCAATCCTCCGACGATGAAAACCTTTCCCGCGACTTTTGTCGAGGGCTTTAACATGAAGTTCGACCACGCAGTGCACGATCGCGGAAACGCTCGACCTGCCCAAGGGTGTGTAGCCTGTCATGACCTGGCGGGAGCGGGCCGACATATTCCAGCTACCTTTACTGCCCATAATGACTGCTTCGGCTGCCACACAGCGGAGAGCAAGATCGGTTCGTGCAGTGTTTGTCATACCATCGCTCCATACAGCCGCACGCCGCAATCTAGATATATATTTAGGGCCGTATTCACCCATGCAGGACATTCAGGACAGAATTGCGATGAGTGCCACAACGTACGTCAGGGCGGGCAGGGACGGCAGGTCACGAACATTGTCGCCCAAGAGCACAACGTCGCCCCGTCAAATAATTGCTACCAATGCCACAACGGCCAGCGAGCCTTTAACGGCAACGATCTCATCAACATGACGACCTGCACACGATGCCACAAGGGGTCCGGTTTTAATCTGCTTCCGGGCGGGGCCACTAAGCAGTGAGTCTCGGCATCGCATCAAAAGATTGACAACGCCGACAGTTTTAGGTGTTAATAGGTCAAACAAATATATGAGACAAGCGGTCAAGTTGCTGGTAGTGTCGGCCCTTTTCATTTTCGGTTCTGCTCTGTTTTTGAGCAGCTGCCAAAAGTCGGCACAGTCCGGCTCGTCTACGACGGCTAAAATGGCCGCACCGGCACCGACCGACGCTCCGGCCGCGGGCGGCGCGACCATTGAGAAGGTCTTTCATCTTGGCACTGACAGTCAGGACGAGCATGGCGAGGTGGTTTTTAACCACGACTCGCATGCTTATCAAAAGTACAGCCCCGACGGTAAATCCGTAATGGGCTGCACCGAGTGTCACCATACCAATCAGCCAAAGTCTGCTCTCAAGCCGCCCGACAAGACCTCAACGAGCGATACCGCACTGTCCTTGGCAGCATTTCAAGCGGGTCAGAAGGTGCAGAATTGCCGCACGTGTCACTTCCAGGACGGCAACCTGCCCGAGGGTAAGGAAATGCCGCAGGCGACATATACCGTGGACGGCAACTCGGTCACAAAAGATCTCAACAACCAACTCGCTTACCACATCAACTGCAATACATGTCATGATGCGGCACTTGCGGCAAGGCCGGAGCTCAAAAGCAAGCCGGGCTTTGCCGGGAGCAAAGACTGCATGATCTGCCACAAGAAGAATTAGCCGCCTAGTCATGGCCGACAAATTCTGCCCACAATGCGGTGAGAAGGTGGATCAGGCAAAAGCCTTTTGTCCGGCCTGCGGCCACGCCTTTCTGGACGAGGAAAAACGTACTGACGCCTCTGCCTACGAAAAGATGGACAACACGGTCCAGATGGGTCAGACCATGTATAACAACATGTTGTCTGACATGGGGCTCAACCTCAAGAAGGAGCCGGAGAAGCGTGTCGAGGTGCTCAAACCCGTTGTAGTGCAGCCCGCGCAGACGCTGCAGCCTGTGGCAGGAACGCAGCCGGTGCAAACGCCCGCGCCGCCGGCGCATGCCGACGCGGAGCCAAAGAAAAGCAACAAAAAGTTTTGGATCATCACCATGGTTGTGGCGGTTGCTTTGCTACTAATTTTTGCGATTGCCGTGATCGCGGTCGGTCTTTACTTGTATTTTTACTCGGGCAGGTTCTAAACTCTCTTAGCTTTCCGTAAACGAACTCTCTGAATATGCCGCGTGAGATACAAAAGCACGAGCTGATGATCGATGCGTTTCGCAACGTGGACATCGTCTCCGAGCTTGTCGACCAACTCCCCAACGGCGAATTTAGAAATGAGCTCGACATGGACATCATCCTGTTTGGCCGCAGCTATCGCGGTAAACAGGTTGGCCCATACTGCCGCCTGCTCGAATATGATCCGGGTGAGGTCATCGTTCAAGAGGACACCTGGGAGTCCAGCATCTTTTACATCCTTGTCTCGGGCAAGCTCGAGGCCCTGGTAACTGACCCAAACGGTGCTCGAATAAAGGTCGGCGAGATCCCGCCGGGGAATTCGTTTGGTGAAATGGCGCTGCTCTCGGGCACGCCCCGCACGGCGACCGTATCAGTGTCGGCGGATTCCGGTCCTGCTCAGGTGCTGGAACTCACCAGGCCAGCGATCCGGCTCCTGAGAAAGCTCTCAAAATTTGGCCGTAGACTCGACCGCAATTATCGCGACTATGGATTGTCGCTCACGCTCAACGAGCTTCGCGAGTATTCGGACGGGCAGATCCCGCCTGACGTCCTCAAGCGACTCGGCGACTCAGCGCGTTTTGCGATCTATGAGAAGGACCACGTCCTGTTTCGCGAGAGCGATCCCGTTAACCGCGTGCTCTATGTACGCAGCGGTTGGGTGCAGCGTGTCTCGGGTGTCGAGGGCAACACGCGTGCGGCAGACATACTGCTCGAGACTGATATGAGCGTCGGGCTCGATTTCGTCGGAGCAGGAACATGCCTTGGCCTTGAGGCGATCACAAGTCCTGGGAAGAACTGGGCGTACACCGCTACCGTGTGGGGACGCGCAGAGGTCGTCGAGCTCGCCGTCGGCAGGCTCCGCGAGGATACTGAGCTGGCACGGTCCGTCTTGCCCTTTATGCACGCGACGGTTGGCGACCAGACGGCGGTCCCCGAGCATCCGGCAGACACAAGGGTACTTGCCGCCGCGACAAAAGAGATAGAGACGGGCGTCGTTGACGGCGTTAACCTGCTCGTCATGGACATGGCCAAGTGCATTCGCTGCGGCAACTGCTCGCTGGCGTGCCACAAGGTGCATGGGCATTCACGCCTTGTTCGTCGTGGCATTCACATCGAGCGACCGAAGAAGCCTATGGCGCGGGTCGAGCAGAGTGTCCTTGTGCCGACCGTCTGTATGCACTGCCAAGACCCTGAGTGCCTGACAGGCTGCCCGACCGGTGCCATCGCGCGCTTTCCCAACGGTGAGATCGACATCGAGCCACGCACCTGCATCGGCTGCGGCGACTGCGCGACGCAGTGCCCCTACAACGCGATCTCAATGATCGCGCGGCCCGATAAGGCGAAGAATGGCGACGGCCCCGGCGGTGTGTCGCACTTTTTGAGTGGGCTGCTCTCGCTCGGCGAAAGCGAGCTTCCAAAGCCGGTGGAGCAGACGGAGAATCTGCTCGCCGTCAAATGCAATCTCTGTAAAGGCACAGGCCTCAATCCTCCGGGCGCTAAGACGCAGGCCTACTCGTGCGAGGAAAATTGCCCGACTGGCGCCCTCGTCCGGGTTAATCCGCACGAGTACTTTGACGAGGTGGGCGACACCATCGGTCTGATCCAGCGAAGTGCGACCCATGCGATAGGCCGGAACATTCACAAGTCTGACCCGAAGGCGATGGCGTGGCATATCGGCGGCTTTTTGGCCGTGATCGCTGCCGCGGTCCTCGCCGTGTGGGCCACACAAAAGTACACGCAGGACGTGCCGCTCGCGCCCGGCAGTTGGGTGACCATTCGCTGGATCACAGGACTTGTCGGGCTCGCGGGTATTACTTGGGTGATGCTGTATCCGATCCGAAAACAGGTCTACCGCCGACGTGGGGGTGCTCTGCGTTACTGGATGCTGTCGCATATTTATCTTGGCATCGTCGCGGGCGTGTTGCTGCTCGTGCATGGCGGGTCCACCGCCGGTGGACTGCTTACCACAAGCCTGATGATCTCCTTTGATCTTGTGATCGCGTCAGGCCTTTTTGGGGCTGCCTGCTACGTGATCGTGCCGCGATACATGACCCGCATCGAGCGCGAGCCTCTGCTTGTCGAGGACCTCGAGAAACGCCGCGATGAGCTGCGTGCCGAGCTTGTCCGCATCGTCGAGGAGACTGAGAATCCTGAACTCAGGGGCGTGATCGAGAAAAAGGTCCGCCGTCGATTCCTCGGTATCGGTTACCTTCTCCGTCAGTACTTCAGACAAGAGGACCTTGCCGCGATGCTTGCGTCCGCACGTGGGCAATTCAAAACCATCGCGGACACGATGAACCGCACCGACGATGCGCGGCTGATGCTTGCGGTCGAGAATGCCGCCACGCTTCGCCGCGTAGACGCCCTTGTTTACCTTCATTACCTGCTCAAGGTCTGGCTCGCTCCGCATGTGCTTTTCACATCGATCATGCTCGTGCTGATGGTGATCCACATCGCGCAGGTGGTGTACTTTAACGTTCGATAGATGGCGAAAAAGGTAACCGGAAACTTCACGATCCGCTACGGTGATCCAGAGCCCTGGACGCTCTCAAAAGAGGGTATCCGGATTGGCCGTCTTGATACTTGCGACGTCGTGCTGGACGACAAAAGCGTCTCCCGCATCCATGCCGGCATAAATTTTATTGACGGTCAGTACGAGATCGTAAATCTCTCTACCGCAAATGCGCTGACCCTTAACGGTCGGCTGCTTCCCGCACAAAGAACCGACGTTCTAGCAGATGGCGACACTATCCAAATCGGCCCCTTTGCTATCGATATTTCGATGGGCGGCGACAATGCGATCAGACTGAGCATTCAGCGCTTTGGTGTTGTGTCCTTACCCGCAGGAGAGAGCCAGCGGCCGCAGACGCCCGCTTCTACTCAAGCCGCCGACGTACTGCGCGTCTTTTGGGAAAAGCGCTCGCGTGAAAAAGAAGATTGGGGCACACGGCTGCGTCCGACAGAGAAGCCAAAGCCGGGCAAGGCGATGTTCAACTGGCGGCCGACGCGCGATCTGCGACGTCCGTGGCGTGCGGCGCTTTTTGTGTGGGCGATCTTGGTCGTCGGCGCAATAGGCGTGCTGGCATATTACAAGCGCCCGACAGTTTACGAGCCGATGCCGCTGTCCAACCCGCACGCGACGCAATTCGAAGCGACAACGATCGCAGCCACCTCAAACGCAAACGCCTGCACGACGTGTCACATGGCAAACCAGCCGATCGACAACGCGTGCATCAAGTGTCACACCGCCGAGGGCTTTCACCCATCGAACACAAAGGCCCACGAGACCGCAGGCATCACGTGCACGGTCTGCCACAAGGAGCATCGCGGTGCGGATTTCTCGCTCAACGGGTCCGCGATCGCATCGTGTGCACAGTGTCATAACGATGCCAACAAGCAGACCTTCAACGGCAAGAGTGTGCACACCGCACACGGCGGCAGCTACGGCTACCCCGTCGAGAACGGCGTCTGGAAATGGCAGGGCATCTATCGCGAGGTTGCCGACGCCATCCCTGAGATCAACTACTCCGCGACAGGTGATAAGGATGAGCAGGCGAAGCTAAGTCGACAATTTCACGCGGTGCACGTGGCAAGGCTCACGCTGCCGGCGAATTCTGGCTTAAAGGGTGATGCACAAGGACGGGTCTCTTGTTCCACCTGCCACCAGACCCTCGGTAACGACATCGACCGCGTGACGCCTCGCCAAACGTGTGCGGCTTGTCACACGACAAGCGCTAGCGACGCTTCACGTGACCAGAGATTTGCCGCGGGACAGGCAAACTGCGTTTCGTGTCACACACAGCATCCGTACAGCACGCGTCGTTGGAGTGAATTCTTATCCGAGGATGCGCTTCGCCGCCGGCAGGATGCTGTGACGGCAAAGATCGCCGCGGGAGGTCAACAGCAATGAGGTGGCTCCAGATCATTCTTTCCGTCGGTCTTGTGGTCCTGCTGGTCTGGCTCAACCGCGCTTTCGTGCCCGCAGACGCGCACCTGTTTGGCGGACTGTCGATGATCGGTTGGTTCAGCATCGCGGGAATGGCGGTGGTAGTGGGGCTGGTTGTCGCGTTTAGTGACTCGGCACGGGCATTCGGTTTTTTTAAGAATGACGACCTCAAGGGTGAAGCCCCAACACAGATCCGCACACTGACTAAGCCTGAGCTTGCGGAGCTCGGGTTAGAAAAATACCGGGGCCCGACGTACCCGCACCCCATCATCTTTCCCGAACGCTGCATCGGCTGTCAGGCTTGCGTCGATGCATGTCCGCACGACGTCCTGGCGATCGTCGATGGACGTGCCTCGGCAGTCGCTCCCGACCTCTGTATGGAGGACACCGCGTGCCAAGCCGAGTGCCCCGTGAATCCAAAAGCATGCATCGTGATCAACACGGCGAGGGACGTTCGCTCACTTCCGACGCCAACCCGCAACGGCTCGAGCTATGAGACGAACGTCTCCGGCTGCTACATCATCGGCGATGTCTCAGGCGTGCCGCTGATCAAGAATGCGGTGAAGGAGGGTGCCGATGTCGTCACGCACATTCGTGAGGAGCTCGCCACCAAACCTGCCGACGGCAAGGCTCAGTACGATGTCGCGATCATCGGCGTCGGACCTGGCGGTGCGTCCGCCGCGGCGACCGCGCAGGATGCGGGACTAACGTACGTCGCCCTCGAGCAGAACAACATTCTCTCCACCATCGATCTTTATCCGAAGGGCAAGTACATCTTTTTCAAGCCCGACACCAAAGATTGGTTCGGCGGCATTCCCGCCGCAGGGCTTGGTCTCGCAAAAGCGAAGTACGGCGGCGGTGATCTGCACGCGGATGATGATGTGATCGATACGCTTGGCGACGATCTCAAAAATGCTGTTGCGGCCGAGACGCCGAGGCTTCACGGACAATTGATCGATAGGATACCGTCGACGCTGCAAAACGATCTGTCTCAGCAGCTCTTTGAAAAGATCACAAAAGAACTCAAGAAGCGCATAATTGCGTATCTGAGAACAAAAGGCAGTGGCGATTGGTCGACTCTATTCCGTACGCAGTTTGTGCCAAACAAGGACGCCTTGTTTGCGCAATTCAGCACTGAGATCACCGATCAACTCGCAACAAAAATTCCGGGCGATCAGCGTGAGAACATTCTCGCCCTTTGGCTTGCGAGCCTCGAATCGCGCGGTGTGCACGTCAACGAATTCGAGCCCTGCAAATCTATCAAAAAAGCTGACGACGGCGATTACTTTACGATCACCAGCGAGCGCGGTAAAGAAAAGACACCGGCGACATACACCGCCCGCCGCGTGGTGATCGCGATCGGGCTTCGCGGTGCTCCAAACAAACTTCGCCTCCCTGATGAGGAAAAGATGATGACCACTGTCGACGGCATCGAGCAGCCCAAGGTCATCTACGGGCTTTCAGAGCCGATGGCCTTTAAGGGCAAACATCTGATCGTCGTCGGCGGCGGTAATGTCGCTGTCGAGGCCGCGGTCGATCTCATCTGTGTTCGTGAGGGCAGCGCAATTCGCCCACGTGATCCCGCTGACATGAACAAGGTCACGGTCCTCGTGCGCGACTTTCTCGCACCGACGGTGAAGTTTGGCAACAAGTATCAGATCTACTGCTGCGCCGAGGACGGGCTGCTCGATCTAAAATTCGGCGTCGGCATCAGGGAGATGCGCGAGCACGAGGTCGTCATCGAGGACGTTAAAACAAAGAAAGAGATTGGGACCATTCCAAACGATTTTATCTTCGCCCTCATCGGCGGCGAGCGGCCGAATCGCTTTCTCGAGTCGATCGGGATCGAGATCAAGTAGTGCTCTCCGTCACACCGTCGGCCGCTCGTCCTGAGCTATAATCGCAAGCTAATGAAGAAGGACAACGTGATGTTTGGCGTGATCGGACTGCTGCTGGGCCTGATCATCGGCTTTATAGTGACCAACAGGATGAATCAATCGACGCTCAGCAGCGCGCCCGTACCGGTGGGCGGAGCTACTGACCTGAGTGGTGCCGCGAGCAATCAGGCTCTCCCGCCAAATCACCCGCCGATCGGCTCGAGTGCCGGCGACGCGGGAGCCGCTGGCGGAGCTCCCGGCGGTGGAGCGATGGTGCCGCAGGTGCAGGCAGCGATAGATAAAGCGAAGCAAAACCCGCAGGATTATGAGGCACAGATGACTGCGGCCGACCTGTACTACCAGATCAAGCGGTTCGATGATGCGTCCAAATATTATGAAGCTGCCGCC
>JBJMGO010000131.1:0-3930 GCA_045807825.1 Pyrinomonadaceae bacterium
CCTCAAACCGCAAGGTCCCTCGTTGTTGCCCAGGTTGTGTTGATAAGACGTTACGCAATGTACGCGAAAACCAAATCCCCTGTCAAGCCTTTTCTCGGTTTTTGATGCGCGTTGACAACCTGCGCCTGATGCCACAACATTGAGACGCTGATGACATCCGAATACGGAAAGAACTCTACCCTCACCTACAACGACTATCTAAAGGTCCCCGAGCTGCTCCAACTGCAGCGCACTTTGTCCGAGCCGCTGAGTCACGACGAGCTGCTTTTTATCATCATTCACCAGACCTATGAGCTTTGGTTCAAGCAGATCCTGCACGAGCTCGACGCGACTATCGGCTGGATGAATGAAGGTCGGCCGTTCCGCGTAAATCACTCCCTACGTGCCGTGATCGCGATCGAGAAGGTCATGATCACGCAGATCCACATTCTCGAATCGATGGCGCAGATCGGCTTTCTCGAGTTTCGCGACAAGCTCAATCCCGCAAGCGGTTTTCAGTCGATGCAGTTTCGCGAGATGGAGTTTGTCTCGGGTCAGAAGGACGAGAAGATACTCGACAACTTCAAAAGGGACGAGTACGCTTACGGCCGTCTCCGAACACGGTTTGAGCAACCGACCGTTGCCGACGCATTCTGGTCGCTGCTCGGCCGAGAGGGCTTTGCAGTCGCGACGCACGAGGAACGCGTGGCCTCGATCGTCGACATTCTCACTCAGCCCGAGAAGAACGGCAACCTCTTTATCATGCAGGACCTGCTCATCGAGCACGACGAAAATATCGCCCTCTGGCGTTCACACCACGTCCTCATGGTTGAGCGGATGCTCGGCATGAAACGCGGTACCGGCGGCTCTGAGGGCGTCGGCTATCTGGCGACAACGCTCAACAAAAAGTTCTTCCCTGAGCTCTGGCAAGCGCGGACACACCTTAAGGTAACTGAACCAGCGGTTTAGACAAACGCCGAGAATACTTCATTCGAAAACAGCTTGCCTCTGCGAGTAAGCCTCAGCGTGCTCTCGTCGAGAGTGACGAGACGCTTGTCGAGAAGGTCGATGATGTCAGCCTCATGAGTCGCACGGAGATCCTTGCCAAACGTCCGCTCGTACGCAGCGAGATCAACACCTTCCTCCAACCTCAATCCCAGGAATACACTCTCCGACGCGGCATCGACCTCCTCGCGCATCACCTCGGCGGAGCCGCCAGCCGAGATCATGTCGACGTACTTTGCCGTGTCACGCTCATTCGCGTATCGCTGGCGACCATCGAATGAGTGCGCGGAGACTCCGAAACCAAAAACCCGTTCGAGCCGCCAATATTTTGTGTTGTGCCGCGACTCGAAGCCCCGTCTGCTGAAGTTTGAGATCTCGTACTGTTTGTAACCGGCGGCCGCGAGGGTGTCGATCATGATCTCGTACATCTCGGCCGCAGCGTCCTCATCTGGAACAGGGCGACGTCCGCTGCGGACCTGTTCTGCGAGCGGTGTGCCTTCATGGATCTCGAGCAGATAGAGCGAAAGGTGCTCCGGCGATAGAGTGATCGCCTCATCGAGATTTCGCCGCCAATGAGCCGTCGTTTGCCCGGGGAGGCCGCCGATCAGATCGAAGGAGACGTTGTCGAACGCCGCGTCGCGCAGCATCCGAAAGGTCTCACGTGCATCATTCGCGTCATGACCTCTCGCGAGCAGCCTGAGGTGCCGATCGTCGAAGGTCTGCACCCCAAAACTTGCGCGATTCACGCCTAACGCGCGATATCCTGCAAGCGTCTCCGGCGCCACTGTCGCGGGATTCATCTCCATCGTGATCTCCGCATCAACGGAGATAAGAAACTTCTCCCGCACAACGTCAATAATGCGCTCAACCTGCTCAACCGTCAGCAGCGACGGAGTGCCGCCGCCAAAATAGATCGTGTCCGCCTCGGTTCCTTGCTTCGCAAACTTCGAGATCTCGCGACACAACGCATCCACGTACCTAGCAACCGCGCCGCTGTCACGGTAGACGTCTGTTGCAAAGTCGCAGTACGAGCACCGCGACTTGCAGAATGGTATGTGCAGATAAACGCCGGCCGTCACACTGTAATTTTAGTGCACGCCGGATGGAACAAACATTCCGACGGTCGTAATCTGTCTATCGAATGGAAGAGTTTTCTTACTTTATCTCCGCGGCGGCCTTTGCGATCGTGATCATCTCCTGGATCGTGTTCGCTGCCACATTCCTTCTCCGAGAGAGGCCGGCGAAGACAAAGGACACCGTCAGCGCTCCAAAGTCATGGCTCGGCATCGTGCTGCAGGGCGTGGCGTATCTGCCGGTGTGGGCACTTGAGAGAAGGCCCGTCTTTTCACCCTTTATTGACAGCCTCTACATCCTGAATATCGGCTTCCAACTAGCGGCCGCCGCTCTCGCGATCGCGTGCGTTTACCTCACAATGCTGGCGATTCGAGAGCTCGGAAAACAATGGAGCTTGGAAGCTCGGCTCGTTGAGGACCACGATCTGGTGACGACCGGGCCGTACAGCCTCGTCCGCCATCCGATCTACACAGCGATGCTCGGGCTGCTGATCGCGACCGGCGTCGTGCTGAGTCACTGGCTCGTGGTTCCAGTAGCGGTGTTTATTTTTTTGGTCGGGACGTTTATTCGAACAAGCTTTGAGGAGCGTCTGCTGAGTGACGCGTTTGGGGAGAAGTTTGCCGAATGGCGGTCGCGTGTACCTGCGCTTATACCCTTCCTAAAGTTTTAAACCTCCGCCATCGGCTCAAAGCTATCCAGATTTGAGCCGAGAGCGTTTGCCCAGATATTTTCCAGCTCCGCGACGGGTGAAGAGATCTGCTCGTCCCCATCGATGCCGATCGACAGTTTGCCGCCGCCGACACGACCGATCACCTCAAAGCGTATGCCGTCGGCGACCCCACGGACCCGTTCAACCGCGTCCGCCGGAAAGCTGATCACGACACGCGTCGGCGTCTCGCCAAACAGCAACTCCTCGAGAGTGAGATCACCGGACTTCTTCAGCTCGATCTCGGCACCAAGCGAATCGCGGCCGAGCGATGAAAAGCAGGACTCGGCGATAGCAACCGCCAGACCGCCATCCGAGCAGTCATGTGCCGACCCGAGAAGGCAGTTTGCACCAAGTTCCAGCAGCACCTCGTGCAGGCGGCGTTCGGCCTCAAGGTCGATGCGCGGGCATTCGCCATGAGCGACAATGTCCTCTGCACTGAGGCCGGTCACGCTGCGTGCGTACTCACTAGCCGAGAGATCGCAGCGGCTCTCGCCGAGAAGCGCGATGAGATCGCCTTCAGTCTTAAACCCAGATGTGACGAGCTTACGAGTGTCATCAACAAGGCCAACCATACCGATCACCGGCGTCGGGACGATCCCGCGTCCGTCGGTTTCGTTATAGAACGACACGTTACCAGACACGACGGGTGTCTCGAATACCTCGCACGCCTCACGCAACCCGTCGATCACCTCAGAAAAGCTCCACATCACCTCCGGCCGCTCAGGTGAAGCGAAGTTTAGACAATTTGTCACAGCAATGGGCTTTGCACCGACACACGCCACATTGCGTGCAGCCTCGGCGACCGCGAGTTTTGCTCCCTCGCGAGGATCGATCGCAACAAACTTTCCATTACCGTCGAGGCACATTGCGATGGAGATCCGCGTCTCTTTCACACGAATTACCGCCGCGTCCGCACCCGGCAGGATCGCCGTATTCGTCCGCACCATCGTGTCGTACTGCTCATACACCCATCGTTTCGAAGCAATGTTTGGCGAGGCCAGCAGTGCACGAAGTGCCTCCGATGCAGACACGCCAGGGTTGCGCGACCCTAACACTCTTTCTCCAATTCCCGACGTAGCTGCGTCTCCACGCCTTGGCGGTTCACACATCGGCCGCTCATACTTCGGCGCCTCGTCAGTCAGAGCGAGCACGGGAAGATCCGC
>JBJMGO010000132.1:0-5369 GCA_045807825.1 Pyrinomonadaceae bacterium
CCTCAGTCGAATGTATCATCACCATCTTTGGCGGGTCAAAGTGCAAGCACGACTCGCCGGAATATCAAGAAGCAAAAGACCTCGGCCGGCGTCTAGCTGAAGCTGGATTCACTATCTGCACCGGCGGCTACCTCGGTGTGATGGAGGCCGCCTCGCGTGGTGCGCGTGAGGCGGGCGGACGTGTTTACGGGATCGTCATGAACCAATTCAAGCACGAGCCAAACCGCTTTCTTACCGATAAGGTCGCGACCGACCATTTTTACGACCGGCTGCAAAAACTGATAACACGATCCGTGGGTTTTGTCGCTCTCCGCGGCGGGATGGGAACGGTCACCGAGATCTCGCTTGTTTGGAATAAGCTTGTTACCGGCGTCATAGATCCGCGTCCGCTCGTGCTGGTCGGTGACGCGTGGCCGCCTGTGGTCGAGGCATGGCAAAAGCATCTCGTCGTCAGCGATGACGATGTGAGCTTCCTTGATTTTGCGGCAAGCGCTGACGAGGCGGCGGATCTTATCATCCAAAAAGCAGCCGCGGTCGCGGTATGAGCGCCTCGCCCACACCCTCTCAAGAACGCCGGATCAAAGGCGTGGCTCTCTCACGCGGCTACGGCATTGGGAATATCGTTTTCTTTCGTCCGCCGATACGTCGTACGTCTCGCACTGTCCTTCGCAAAGATCAGATCGATCATGAGCTGAGCCGCTTCGAGGCCGCCATCGACAATGCGCGCGGGAAACTTGCGGACCTCGCGGCGGAGCGGGCCGGTTCGGACATCATTCACACGCAGATCCTGGCTTACGATGAGAATTCGTCATTAGTGACGGGGATCCGCGCAGCGATCCTAGATAGGCGAGTTAATGCCGAATGGGCAGTTCGTTTGATCACCGAGCACATGCGTAAGCGACAGGCGGCGGTCGATGATGAACATTTTCGGTCGCGCTCGGGCGACATTGCCGACCTCGGCGAGCGTCTCCTTACAGAGCTTCACCAGGGTGTCGATGAGGACCAGTCGATTGGGCCTGAGGCCGTCATCGCCGCCAGACAGATCTATCCATCGAATGTTATTCTCCTCGCCGAGAATCGGCCTGCCGCGATCGTGACAGAGCACGCTGGCTGGACATCGCACTCCGCCATCCTCGCCCGCGAATTGATGATCCCAATGCTCACGGGACTTCATGGGATCGAGCACCTTCTAAAGCATGGCGACGATGTCATAGTGGACGCTGTCGAGGGCGAGCTGATCATAGATCCAAGTTTGCACACTATCGAGCGGTACCGCACGATGACGCTCGAACGCGCCTTTTTAGATCAGGAAGACGGCATCGAGAGTGCCTGCGTCACACGCGATGGCGTCGAGATCATGCTTCGCGCTAACGCCGAGACTGCCGCCGGCTACGAGCGTGCTTATACGGCCGGGGCTCGCGGGATCGGGCTTTTCCGTTCGGAGGCTCTCATCCGTGAGGCGGGAACTCTGCCGGATGAGGAGACACAGGCGTCCGCATACGCGAGGATCGCACGACTTGCCGGTGACGACGGTGTCGCAATACGCACGTTCGATATTGGACCGGCACATTTTACGGGTGATCCCGATGCGGTAGAGAGAAATCCGGCTCTTGGGTGTCGTTCCTTGCGCCTTAGCCTTACTCAACCAGAGTTCTTTCGCACGCAGATAAGGGCTCTCCTCCGCGCATCGTCCGAGGGAAATATCGACATTATTCTACCCATGGTCGGCGGTGCCGGTGACGTTGTGCGCGCGAGGGAGTTCATTGATGCCGAGCGGTCGGAGCTGATCGAGCTCGGCGTGCCTATCGGGGATCCGCGCATCGGAGCTATGATCGAGGTGCCATCGGCGATCTACACGATCAAAGACATCGTGAAAGAGGTCGACTTTCTATGCTTGGGCACCAATGATCTTGTGCAATATCTGCTCGCGGCCGACCGTGACAACGAAGCCGTCGCCGATTGGTACCAAACGCTGCACCCTGCGGTGCTGATGGCGATCAAGCAGGTTCTCGACGCCGCACGTGAAGCCGATATTCCCGTCGCCGTCTGCGGCGAAATGGCCGGCTCGCCATTCTATGTTCCGGTCCTCATCGGCCTAGGAGCTCGCGAGCTCAGCATGAACCCAAAATGGCTGCCGAACGTACGTCACATCGCTTCCTCGATCACAGTCGATGAGGCCGAGTACCTGACCTCCAGCCTCGGGACGGCCCGCACGGCAACAGAAGCCGAGGATTTTCTCCGCACATACTATGTCGAGAACCTGAGTGACGCCTTTCCGCCGGAGCTGCTCGTCGCGCACCAAACGTAATTCTAAAATCACGGGCTCTTTGACTCTTTAATAGCGCGTCATGCCGGCCGAATGGCGGTGAGGCGTCCTATGACCTATTCAAGAAGATTGCCTTTGGTCCTCATATTTGCCCTCGCGTGCGGATGCACCGCATACGGGCAGAGAAATAATCCCTTTTCCGCAAACCCCGAGAGCGGCTCAACGGTAGCGGCCGTGCAGCATACTAAGCCGGGACAGGCGGGTACAAAAACACCCTCCGTTGGAGCAAACGAGACGGCCGCGAGCCTTACCGAGATCTACAAGATAGGTGCCGGCGATACATTGTCCATCGTTCTCGAAAATGCTCCGAATGCATCGGGATACTACTCAGTGAGCGCTAATGGAACGATCGACTTTCCGCTCGCCGGCAATGCTCCAAAGGTCGGGGGAATGACGGCTGCCGAGGCCAGTCAAATGCTCTCGTCGCGGATCACCCTCTATCAAAACGCCCGACTGCAGATCACCGTGCGGGAATTTGGCAGTCACAAGATCAACGTTTCGGGATTGGTGGAGCGAAACGGTGAACGATTCCTTCAGCGAGAGGCGGTGCCGCTCTTTACAATAAAGGCCGACGTCGGCCTCAACGCGACGGCGACAAAAGTGATGGTCAAACGTTCGACCGGTGCGGCCGAGACCTACGTGCTCAGCGATCTCAAAACTGACGATGTTCTCATCTGCTCCGGAGACTCGATCGACTTTATGAGGTGAGTCCCTTTTTGATTTGTTTGTTCAACATTCTTTGTTATAATCGCAAAGCCTTGCAATGAAGCGCGTCGGGCGGTCGCCCCGGGTAACCGGGGAGGAAAGTCCGAACACCATAGGGCGGCGAGCCGGATAACGACCGGGCGTCCCGATCGGTCGGGATGACGACAAGTGCAACAGAGAGAGACCAGCCGCGGCGCAAGCCTGCGGTGATGGGTGAAACGGTGGGGTAAGAGCCCACCGGCACGTTTGGTAACAGGCGTGGCCAGGTAAACTCCTCGCGGTGCAAGGCCAAATAGGGAAGTGAATGAGGCGGCCCGTCTCGAAGTTCTTCGGAACGATCACTTCCGGGTAGGCTGCTCGATCCCGTCGGTAACGGCAGGGCTAGATGAATGATCGCCGTTTCGGCTTATGTCGAGATGACAGAATTCGGCTTACACGACGCGCTTCATTATTAAGGTGTAGTCGTTCCTTTTCTAAAACCCAAGGAGTTCCCGCGGCTTATGGCAAACCGTAAAGGTGTATTCATCGGTGCGTATGTACCAAACGAATTGAAGGAGTCGCTCAGGCGCCGCGCGGCTCTCGAGCATAGAACGCTGTCGCAGGAGATCACGCGTATTCTTGTCGAGGCTGTGCACGGCAAAGGACTCCCTGCCGGCAGCGTGGACAGGCGTGGCACGAACGCGATACCGCGTCGTCGAGCGACCGATCCGGCAACCCGACGCCGTGCCGAGGACCTGCCATATATTGCGCCCGAGGGTAAGAAAAAGTAGCTTTATCAAGGATCGACAAAATGGCGTCGACGGCAAAAGCCGCCGACGCTTTTTTGCGTCCGCCTCGCCTCTGCTACGCTGTCACCAATGGACAAGAACACCGTCCTCTACGTCATCGCCGCACTGCTGCTCGGTTTCATCGGCGGTTTTTTGCTTGCGAACTCGATCAACAGGTCTGAGTTCGCAAGCCTGCGAGCGCAAGCGGCTCAGCCGGCGGCTGCTAAAACAAATACAAATACCAATGCTCCGTCCTCACCGAGTGATACTGAGCCGTCGCTCACGGACGACGAGATCAGGGCCAAGATCGCCGAGGCGGACCGCAACCCAACAAATTTCGAGTATCAGAAGAACCTCGGGACGGCGCTTTATAAATACGCGTCCATGAAGGACCTGCCCAATCTTCTTCCTGATACTATCCGTCTGCTCGAGCGTGCGGATTCCGTCAACAATAAGGATTTTGACGTTCTCGTGGCTCTTGCTGACGCACATTTCGACACGGGTTTTCAGAAAAAGGATCCTGGTGAGTTTCAAAAGGCACGTGATATCTATGCTCGTGCGCTCGCTCTGCATCCAAACGATGCTGACGTTGAGACCGACAATGCGATCACGTGGTACATTCAGCCGTCACCCGATTACATAAAGTCTGCCGCCGCGTTGGAGAAGATAGTCTCCGCAAACCCAAAGCACACACGTTCGATGCAGTTCCTTGCGCAAAGTTACATTAAACTCGGCCGCACCGCCGACGCTCAGAAGGTGGTCGACAAGATCAAAACTGTGGATCCGTCCGACAATGCGATCCCCGATCTCACGAAGCAGATCGCTGCCGCCAACTCAAAATAAGCTGTGTTCAAGTTCCTCTTCGTCCTGCTGATCATTTTGATCCTCCTCGCGATGATCGCGGTGCGGTATCGCAAGCAGATCAACAGCCTGATCGCCACCGCGCGATTCCTCAAAGAGGCAAAGGAGGCTGCACAGCAGGCGCAGCTTGGCGCCCGCGCACGCACACCTTCTCAGACGAAGACGCCGGTCCAGCTTGTTAACTGTTCAAAGTGTGGTGTGTGGGTGCCGCAGGACAAGGCGGTGCGGCGGTCGGGACAAGTGTACTGCGCACGCTGCGCGTAAACTCACATAAAGCGGTTGAGGTACCACTCGATCATTCGCTCGCCGAAGAGAAGGGAAATGATCGCCCCGGTTCCCAGAAATATACCAAAGGGAATTTGCGCCTGCAGTGTCTTGTCCTTTTGCCTCGATAGAATAGCGATCCCGATCAACGCTCCGGCGAAAGCACCCGCAAAGATCGTAAGTAAACTCAACCGCCACCCAAGCAAGGCTCCAACTCCAAGCATCATTTTGACATCGCCGAGGCCCATCGCCTCAACGCCGCGGAGCAGCTTCCATAAGGCACCGACCAGCCACAGCGAACCGCCACCGATCAGCGCACCGAGTAGAGCTCCCGCAATGCTGACCATCCACACTGGCTGGCCGTGCATATTGGCGATCGGAGAGTACTGCGAATCAGAGAAGGTGTAGCCAAAAGCGATGGGTTAGACCACCCTCACCGCAAGGGC
>JBJMGO010000133.1:0-10110 GCA_045807825.1 Pyrinomonadaceae bacterium
CTTCTCCGGCAACGCGTCTTAAACAAGAAGAAATGAAAAGGCCGGCTATAACGCCGGCCTCTTCAATACCAACCGGTCTTTAATCAAGGACTTGCAATGAAGTCCACCTCGGCGAGTGCGTCCACCACACTCAGCGCCCGCGGGCGGAACGAGTATCTCCGCGACGATACCGCCATCGAATACTGCTGTCCAGAGGCAACGTCCGTAAAGCTGTAATATCCAAAAGCAGAGGTTAGCGCCGTCCGAGTCACTCCATGTTCGTCCGTCATTACGACGTACGCTCCCCGAATACCCTGACCGCTCGATGTGAGGACGCGCCCGGTAACTGAGACCGCGGCGGCCGTGGTCCCCAACGGCTCATATGCGCCGATGGAGGGTGGATTTAGACGTGTACGGCCGACAGTATCGTTACTGACCCCGGCGATGGTCTGTCCCGCACCGATCGCAGGTGAACCGCTTTGAAGATCCAGATTAGTCATGGACACGAATAAGGGATCCGCGGATATGGAATTCTGGTCACCCTGCGTAGAGTTGCGAAACGCCGTGAGTGACGTGTGATCAGCACCAAAGAAATTGAGGAAATTCGCGACATTCCCCGTACCCGTGGAGTAGTAGTCGTTGTAGTTGACCGTGCCGAGCCCCAGATTTGCCGAGGTGCCGAATGCAGTGGCGGTCGTGGCATACGCGGCATACTGCTTGACGCCGCCTGTGATCCGGTTAACAAAGATATTGTCGCGGACATCGAGCCCGCTGGCGGTCGCCCCCTCGGTAGAGAATGCTGCGGATATTCCGGTGGCCAAGGTTTGAGTACCGACCATGTTAACGCTGTTGAAGTAGATCTTTCCACCAGCCCCTCCGACATACCGGAGTCCAACCGCGGAAAAGCTCAGACTCGTGAAGCCGTAATTAGTAACATTCCAGATGGCATTACTAATGATCGAATTGCCGAAATTATTCGTGCTCGTGGAATCATACATTCCGTACGCGCCCCATTGGCCGGTATTCTCGTTATCGATATCGTGGAGTTTATTTCCGATCGCCCGGGCATAGTAAACGGTCGACCCCAGTTCGATGGCAGCGATGTTGCTGCTGATCGTCGTGGTTTGCATGTTGAGCACTTCATTGTTGCTGATGGTCGCGTACCCCGCCCCGATCAGCTCAATGCCGCGAAAAGTGACGGAATTCGCGGTCGTGACATTCCCGATCTTGTTTGCGGTGATCGAAAGACCGTCATTTTCCCCGTTTAGGACCGTGACCGCACGCACCGCGATCCCTTCATATGCCGTGTCTACCGTATTGTTGGTAATGGTCAGAAAGTCGTTGTCATCGCCATTTGTCCCAACGGCCGCACCACCGACAAAGATGCCAAAGATGTTAGTGGTAGCGCCCGCGAGGCCGGCATGAATATTCGTGTTCTTGATCGTATTGAATGTAGCGCCGGCGTTAGATCCCTGGCTAGCCAGCCAGACGGCTGCGGTTGTCGTCACCGCGCTGGTGTTTTGGATGCTAAGATCCCGGCTGCTCCCACCGGCGGCGTTCGAGCCGTCGATCGTGACGTAATCCGCACCGGCGAGTTCCAAAATAGCGTTTGCGGAAGAGCCGCTGATCGTCGGCGAAGCGCCGGCGGCAGGCTTGATGGTTATCGTGTTAGTTGCATTAGACCCGCCGTTGGCAGGTACCACGATAGGAAATGTCTCGCCGGCCGAGGTGTATGTCGAGAGCAAGCTATATGTGACCGGGCCGGTGATGATCTTTCCGTTCAGGTCGGCCATTGCGGCCGTAAGAGATAAATAACTGCCTGCGGGGCCGATGGTGAACGTCCCACCCGCAAAAGTGGCCGTGCCGGTGGCTCGCCCGACAGCAAAGAATCCTACCGGAGATGCCAAGGCTGCGGATGCAACCGTTGACGCCGTGAGTGTCCCGCCAGCGGAGGCATATGCGCCACCCTGAGTTGCGGACTGGCCGAGTTGGTTGCCCGCGGAGTTGAGCTCGGTCACGCGCACGGTACCCGCTGTGAAGTTGCCGGCTCCTGATATTATTTGTGCGCTCCAATAGCGGTTTGTGTTCACCGCATCAAGCCCCCCACCATTTGTTCCACCCGAACCGGTATCGAAGACCTCGGCCTGCACAGTCACCGTGCCGCCCGCATTGATCGTCGGGTTTACGAGCTCGAACGCCTTATATTGGGATTTGCCGATCGGGAAAGGATACGTCGATCCGCTAACAAGATTCGCGGGGAGAGTTCTGGCAAGCGGCCCTTGAATATAGGACATGCCGGAGCCGCCTGCGAGAGCGACGGTGGCCGTGCCTGCGACAGTCAAAAGATTCGCCGCACTTGTAATGAGTGGACCACCGGCCGTTCCGGCGGTTGTTCCGCCGAGGAAGAGTCCCGTCGTATCCGGCGCCGCGCCGCCGTTTCCTAGCACCGTCAAAGGCCCTCCAGCCAGTGTGATGCCGTTCGTGTTGAAATCCTGCAGGCTGAGCACCGTACGGCCTGGCGGCACCTCGGCTCCCGTCGTCACAGCATTGCTTGCCTGCGAGTAAACGAGGATCAAAGAAGTTGGGGCAGCGATCGTGGGCGCTACATCGATCGTTCCTGCCGCAAAGGTTGCAACACCGCCGCGCTGAATGACCATGACGTTAGTTCCGACCACAGCGAGATTGATCTTGTTAGCATTTGTGAGCGAGCCCGAGAATGCGAGCAGACGGGCCGCGTTGATCGCGGGCGAGGTCGGATCGATGGTCAATCCGCCGCCGCGGTTGATGAATGCGAACCCAAAGAGCGGATCGGCCGCGGAGCACACGGTTCCGCTCCCGGTATAGGCCTGGGCCACTGAGCCGACGAACTGAAGGCGACTCGTCGCCGCGGTTGAAAGGCATCCCGATACAGTGCCATTGTTGGTGAAGGTCGGCCCAAACAGGTCCGCGATATTCGAATTCGGATTGAACGTCGCCCCAGTCGGGATAGTAAAGTTCCCATAGACATAAGAGGTTGAGGTCAGGAGGAGTGTCTTATTGTTTGTGGTTGTATCTATCACCACCGATGGCAGGTTGCCCTGCGCCCGAAAGTTAAAGTTCGTGGCGGTCGCAGCGGTGCCAAAGTTTACCGTGCCGGCCGAGTAATTGACCAAGCCCTGCTGATTCCAGTCGGCAGTTGTAAGCGTGTTGCTGTTTACGATGTTGATCGCACCGCCCGACATGTTGAATGAGTTTGTCGGCAGTGTGGACGTAAAGCCAAAGCTAGGACTCGTGGCACAGCCGCCGGCGGTGCAAATATTGACCGTACCCCCGCTTTGCGTATAGCTCACCGCACTTGCTGACGTGAGCCTCCCGGCCACATTGAAAAAGCCGCCATCGACCGCGAAGACAGCCCCCGTCCCGGCGCCGACAACATTAATTCCAACGATACCGGCGTTAAAAATGCCGCTCGAGACCCGCAGCAGACCATTATTGGTCGATGAGCCATTCTGGCCGGCAACAGTGACCGTCGCGCTGTTTAACCAGAAGCCCCCCGTCGATGGGATCGTGTACGCCGCCAAGGTAAAGAAGGGGCTGGTGAGCGCGAATCCTCCCGAGACCTTAAACGTGCCGTTGATCAACGTGAGGAACCCTGCTGGGCTCGATGATCCCTGTACAGTGAAATTACTCGTACTCAGATCGAGAACGCTCGAGCTTGAGGAGCCCTTGTTGACCGTCAACGTGCGAATATTGGTGGTTGCGCCTGAACCGCTGAAGCTTGTATTTGACGCACCTGTAAAGGTGATATCGCCTCCCGCCGAATTGGCATTAGTGCTGAAGTTAAAGGTCCCGCTATTCGTCAGATTACCCGCAAGCGACAGTGTGTGTGTTGTGACAGCTCCGGAGGCTGCCGTTTGAAAGGTACCGTTGAATTCAACCGTTATGTCAGCCGCAACCGCGAGCGAACGCGCTGTCGTGGCATCGTACACAAGCGTCCCGCCGCCTTTAACGTCCACGCTCAGAGCCGCGGCCGCGGTATCGATCGTGACCGTACACCCATTCGGGATCACCACGTCGTCAGTGGCAGCCGGTACAACACCGCCGGTCCACGTGCCGTTAGAGCTCCAATTACCTCCGGCACCCGCGCACGTGATCGTGGAGCTGGGGCCAAGGCGTACTGGGGCCTCAACAATCGGAGTGCTGGGTTCCATGCCAGCCCCTGCATCGGGAATTCCGCTCGTCTTTGAGATCACATGCTCTTCGCGAACCGTAACGCCGTGAAGATCGCCGGCGTCAACCTGCGCGGGCGTCGGAGGAAGAGGTGCCGACTGGATCACCGCTGCTCCGCGCACCAAAGTCGGCCGCTTTTGGGCCACAACCGAGCTTGATAAAAACGCCATCATGCTAAAGAAACAAACGCTGCTGATGAGCGCCAGATTGCGAGATCGTTGGGAACTGAACATGTGATCCTCCTGTTTGGGTCCATAGGTCGCGAGTGAACGGAGATTTGCGAAGCCTTTGACCGGTGATCAAGCGTTCTTACCGAAAACAGCCTCGGTTCTGAACGCGCACGGGCGGCTCAAAGAAGATGCGAATCCTTTAAGTGGGACTGGCTAATTGTGCAACTTAAGGGGCGCTAAGACAAGGGGGGGCGTGAGAAAGGAGGGGTTATTCATACCGGAGGGCATCGATAGGGTCGAGCCGTGCCGCTTTCCACGCGGGGAAGAGGCCGAAGATGATGCCGATACCGACGCTCGCACAAAAGCCGGCGATCGGGGCCCAAAGGGGTATGTATGACGGCATGATCATCTTCACAAGGAATGATAAGAGCCAGCCTATGAATAATCCGATGATGCCGCCAAAGCCGGTCAGCGTCGCGGCCTCGATTAGGAACTGAAGCAGGATGTCGGACTGCTTCGCACCTATAGCTTTGCGTATACCGATCTCGCGCGTGCGTTCGGTGACGGAGACGAGCATGATGTTCATCACGCCGATGCCGCCGATCATGAGGCCGACCGATGAAATGACGATCATGGCCATAAACACGCCGCCGGTGATCGCGGAGAATTGATCTACGAGCGAGGCCGCGGTCTCCATTGAAAAGTTATTCTTCTCACCGTACTCAACGTGTCGACGAACTCGGAGGAGGTCTTGCACATCGTCCTGCGCCTTTGCGAGCTGACCTTCTTTTGCGACTGCGAGAATAAACAGATCGTCCGCCTGCGGTTTCACCTTGAGAGCAGTATCGATCGGCATGTAGATGACGTTGGTCTGGTCATTGTTGCCACCACCACCGCCAAAGAGCTGCTCGCGCTTTTGCAGAAGGCCGATGATCCGAAACTCCACGCCCCCGACATCGATGGTCTCACCGATCGGGTCCTCGTACGGGAAATAGCTCTGCTTGAGAAAATCACCTATCACGCAGACATTCGCCTTTGCCTCATTCTCGCCCGCAGAGAACCAGCGCCCCTCGATGAGCACCTCGCCGGGCGCCTTATCGACGCTAGGTGCGACGCCTTGTAGTTGGACCGATTGCGAGGTCTTACCGTTCTTTCCAGTGACAGTTATCTTGCCGCCGAAGAAATTATTCGAGATGTCGAGATATGGAACGGCAACCTCGATCGACGACAGATTCGCGATAGCGTCGGCATCGGCGATAGTAAGTGGCTTTCGCATCCGCTCCTCGCGTGTTGGGGCCGAGGTTCGAATACCGATGTCCATTTTGTAAAGAAAGATGGATCGCGTGCCGAATGACTCAACTTCCTTCTCCACCGCTACGTTGATGCCGCTGATGATCGAGGAGATCAGCATTACCGTGATCACGCCTACGACGACGCCGACAATGGTCAGGAACGCCCGCAGCTTATTGCCACGGATGGTATCGATGGCCATTTTGAAGTTCTCGTAAAATGAGCCGGTTGCAAACTTCATTTAGTCGGCCCTCAATGCCTCTATGGGATCTAGTCGCGCGGCTTTCCACGCAGGGAAGAGGCCGGCAACGATGCCGACGCCTGCGGAGACGCCGATGGCGAATACCGCGGACCACCAGGGTATACGTGTCTGAAACACGAATTTCGTAATTACGACCCCGAGCAACTCCGCAATTATGAGCCCGATCGTGCCCCCGATAGCTGAGAGCGTCGCAGACTCCATCAAAAATTGTCGCAGAATATCGACCTGTCTTGCGCCGAGGCTCTTACGGATCCCGATCTCACGCGTCCTCTCAGTGACGGAGACGAACATAATATTCATGATCACGATCGCTCCGACTATCAAAGCGATCAGAGGGACAGCGATGATGACGATGAAGGTTGGCCCGAGAATACGATCCCGGATGCCTGTGATAGCATCGGGCGTGAGGATGCCAAAGTTGTCCTTCTCACCTGTCGCGAGATGGCGCTTGATACGCATCAGTGTGCGGACTTCCTCGACGGCATCGTTAAACTTATTCGGGTCCTTGGCCGTGACGACAAAGTACGGCGCGCGTTGATTCTTGAGACCGCCGAATGCTTCGCCAAATGTCTTGATCGGCATCTCGACAAAGTTGTCCTGCGGCTGTCCGAATACCGTTCCTTTTGGCGTTTGAATGCCGATGATCCTGTATGGGATGCCGGTGATAGTGATCTCCTGCCCGATAGCGTCACCACGAGGAAAGAATTTGTTCGCGACGTCCTTACCGATATACACGACGCGTGCGGCGTTGTCGTTCTCGACGGGTGAGAAGAAGCGCCCTTCCTCTATGTCGCGCTTATCGATCTCAGCGATTATCGGCTCGGAACCGATGATCTGAACTGAGCTGATGCTGTCACTGCCGTGCTTGACCTCACGTCCGGTATTTCCGGCCTTTGCGCCGATCTTGTCGATAAGCTGCGCCCGATCGCGGATAAAGTCCCGGTCCGCGAATGTCAGCTCCGGATTCCGCCGCTGAGCCGCTGCGATGGTGTCCGTATCTTTGAAATCGTCAAAACTGAACCGCCGGACGGTGAATGAATTCGACCCGATGCCGGCGATCTTTTCATCAACATAGGAGTTAAAGCCCTGCAGCAAACTCAACACGACCATGAACGCCGTCACGCCGATGATCATTCCCAACAGCGTGAGGAATGACCGCAGCTTGTGGGCCAATATGGCGTCGATAGCGAGTTTGAGGGTCTCGGTAAGATTCATTCGAACTATAGATAGTACGCTAAACGCAGCGGTGGGTTTTGCAAAAATTCGTCAAGACAGGCGGTTCGTCGTGAGCTTGTAAAGTGACGCGAGGTGGCTAAACAGTACGATCGGTACTATGATCGCCGGCAGCCAGATGTAAGGGAAGTAAAGCACCGCGCGATTTGGCTGATCAAATCCGAAACGTTGGATGGGCCCCTCGAGCGACAAGATCGCCGTAATGACGATGTTTGCTAGCAGCGCGAGTCCTACGAAGTTGAACGCGATCAGCAGCCATTTATTCGCACGACCCGCCGTAAATGCGAAGAAGTACACCGGCAGAGCAAGGAGTCCGGAGAGAATGTCGTAATTCCTTCCCGCAAAGGTCATCACCTGAGGCACGAGCCGCCCGAGAAAGAGCCAGTAAAGCACGAGCTCGACCGGTATCCGCACAACGTGGAGCAGCGTCAACAGCCGCAACGGCAGCTTGCTTATTAGCCGTGCTCGAAAGAACACGAGATACACCAGCAAAAACAGCACCGCCGGAAACACACCGAACAGCGCGAGCACCGGCGGGAACGAACCGGGTTTGTCATAAAAGCCGCTGACCGCAAGCGAGCCTGTGAGGATTATCCAAAACGGCAGAACAAAAACGAGCAGCCTCGAGGGAAATATCTCGAGGCTGACCGCCTTTACCGCGGTGAGCAAGAAACCGACCGTCAGAAATGTCGTGAGTATAAAAACTATCGAGACATACAGCGGCAGTTGGTCGAGCATTACTTGATCCGTTCATCGCTCTCGATCAGACCGTCGCGGATCGTGATCACGCGATGGGCACGGGCGGCGATGTCGGGCTCATGTGTGACCAGGATGATCGTGTTGCCTTCTTCATGCAGCTTTTCAAAAAGGTGCATGATCTCGACACTTGTCTTCGAGTCAAGAGCGCCTGTCGGCTCGTCAGCAAGAAGGATCGACGGGTGATTTACGAGTGCACGCGCGATCGCGACACGCTGCCGCTGGCCACCTGATAGCTCATTCGGCTTGTGCGTCACGCGGTCGCCAAGCTCGACCGATGCAAGAGCAGCCTGCGCCTTGTCGTGCCGCTCGCCGGCACGAATGCCGGCGTAGATCAAAGGTAATTCGACGTTGTGCAGGGCCGTCGCACGAGCAAGAAGATTGAAGGTCTGGAAGACGAAGCCGATCTCCTTATTCCTGATGTGCGCGAGCTCGTCATCCGTCATGTCCGAGACAAGATGATTATTGATCCAGTACTCGCCCTGTGTTGGTGAATCGAGACAGCCGATGAGGTTCATCAGCGTCGACTTTCCGGAGCCCGAAGGGCCGATGATCGCGAGATACTCGTTCTTTTGAACGTCAAAACTGACGTTGCGGAGAGCGTGCAGCTCCTCGGTGCCCATCTGGTACGTCTTCCAGATGTTGCGCATCCGGATGATGGAGTCTCCCGTAGAGTCGGACTCGCGATTCGGAGCGTCATCGGGGTGGCTGGCGTTGCCGTTGCCGTTTTCTTCGTCCATGAATCGGTACATCGTTAGGACTTGTTGGCGTTAGCGTCGCCTTCCTTCTTTGTCTGTTTTTTGACGACGGCACCGTCCTTAAGCGTATTGAGCACACGGCTGGGGCCGGTTATGACCTCGTCGCCAGGGTTCAGGCCGTTGATGATCTGGCGGTCTGATTCGCCGATAATGCCCGTTTGCACCTCGACGAACTTTGCCTTGTTGCCGCCCTGCAGGACGAATACACCCGTGATCGTCTTTGGCTTATCCACCGGCTGGGGCGCATCACCACGGAGCGTCGGCGAAGGCTCGCCCTCCGGCTTTTTCTCTATCACCGCCTGCAGCGGGACTGAGATAACGTCATTCACGGTTTTGGTTGTGATCTCCGCCGTCGCCGACATGCCGGGGCGAAGGCCATCCTTCACCTCCTGTGGCAGATCTTTTAGTGAGATGACAACACGGAATTCCTTGGCTTCCTGGACGTTTATGTTTGTCGAGAGACCGCCGCTCGTCTGTGATTTGCCGACTGCAAGCGGTGTCTTTTGGCTCACCTCGCCGACGATATCCTTGTCACTAAAGGCATCAACCTTGATCTTGGCCTTTTGACCGACCTCGACCTGATCAATGGAAGTTTCGTCGACCTTGACCTCAATATTGATCGCGGACATATCCGCTATCGTGAGCAGGGCCGTTGTCGAAAGACCGGCGACGGCAAAGGTGCCGACCTTCGAAGGGATCTCGGCGATCACGCCATTGATCGGGGCAATGACAAGCGTTTTGTCCCGCTGATTCTGCTGACCGCGAAGCTGTGCGGCGGCCTGGTTCGCCCGCGATTGGCTCGTCGAGACGTTGATATTCGCACTATCGACTGCACGCTTCGCATCGCGAACAGCAACGTTCTGCTGGGCCAGCCGCGACTGGGCATCTTTGATGCTAAGCTGGCGGGCGGCAAGATTAGCTCTCGCGGTATTCAGGGACGCTTTCGCATTTTCGAACCTGTCTTTTGACTCATCATAGACCTGACGAGAGATCACGCCGCTTTCCAGTAGTTTCTGGTCGCGGGTCATCTCACGACTGGCCGCATTCACCTCGACCTGAGTCTTATCGACGTCAGTTTGTGCGGCGACGACGTTCTGTCGGGCAGTGTCGACCGCTACCTGTGCGGTATTGAGTTGCTGCTGGGCCTGAGCGTACTGATTCTGGGCCGCGGAGACCTGTGACTGCGAAGCCCGGATCTCATCTTGAGACGCCTGAAAGGCGGCCGTCTGGGCCTGCGTATTAGCATCGAGCTGATTGGGATCGAGCTTTACGAGCGGCTGGCCTTTTGTGACCTGATCGCCCTCTTTGACGTAAATATCGTCAATGCGGCCCTGGACCTCACTTGTGAGATTCATGAACTGAATGGGGCGAACTTCACCTGACGCAGTAACTGTAGAGCGTAATTCGGGCTTTTTGTCGACCTTTACGATCGTAACCTCGGGTGTATCGGTGC
>JBJMGO010000134.1:0-11434 GCA_045807825.1 Pyrinomonadaceae bacterium
AAGGGCTGCGAGAAGAAACGCTGGATCTTACGTGCGCGGGAAACCGTTAGCTTGTCGTCCTCCGACAGCTCGTCTAGCCCAAGGATCGCGATGATGTCTTGGAGATCTTTGTATCGTTGAAGGATCTTTTTGATGTCCTGAGCAGTGTTGTAGTGCTCCTCGCCAACGATCTGCGGGTCGAGAATACGCGAGTTCGATGCGAGCGGGTCGACAGCCGGATAGATCCCCAGCTCCACGATCTGTCGCGAAAGAGCGGTAACCGCGTCGAGGTGAGCAAACGTAGTCGCCGGTGCCGGGTCGGTGTAGTCGTCAGCGGGCACGTACACGGCCTGGATAGACGTGATAGCACCGGTTTTGGTCGACGTAATTCGCTCCTGCATCTCGCCCATTTCGGTCGCGAGATTCGGCTGGTAACCCACGGCCGAAGGCATACGGCCGAGAAGTGCGGACACCTCGGAACCGGCCTGTGTAAAACGGAAAATATTGTCAACGAAGAACAGCACGTCGTTGCCCTGATCGCGGAAGTATTCAGCGACCGTCAGGCCCGACAATGCCACGCGGAGGCGAGCTCCGGGAGGCTCTGTCATCTGCCCGTAGATGAGTGACACCTTGGAGTTTTTGATGTCGTCCATGTTGACCTTTGTCAGGTCGAACGCACCGGTCTCCTCCATGTTGTGAGTAAAGGCGTCGCCGTAGGTGATCACCTTTGACTCGACCATTTCGCGCAAGAGGTCGTTGCCCTCACGGGTGCGTTCACCAACACCGGCGAAAACGGAGTAACCCTCGCGGCCCTTAGCGACGTTGTTGATCAGCTCCATGATCAGAACTGTCTTACCGACACCCGCACCGCCGAAGAGGCCGATCTTTCCACCGCGAAGGAACGGCTGAATGAGGTCAATGACCTTGATTCCCGTCTCAAACATCTCGAGCTGCGTCGCCTGCTCATCGAAGGACGGTGCGTGACGGTGGATCGGATACTTCGTCTCGCCACTGATGGGCCCAAGCTCGTCGACCGGCTCGCCGATCACGTTCATAACGCGGCCCAAAGTCGCTCCGCCAACCGGCACGGTGATCGAACCGCCAAGGTCGATAGCCTTCATTCCGCGGACCATTCCGTCTGTCGGCAGCATCGACACCGCGCGAACGCGTCCCTCGCCAAGGTGCTGCTGCACCTCCGCGACGACGTCGATCTTCGTCTCGACATCAAAGCCCTCGCTCGTGATCCTGAGTGCCTGATAGATGGGAGGTAGGTAATCTGAAAATTCTACGTCAACGACGGGACCGATGATCTGGACGACCGTTCCGACCTGCTGCCCGTTCTGCTCATTAGCCATTATTAATCAATCTGCTCCTCTGATAGATGAGAAAATCGCCCGATTTACAAAGGAGTAAGAATAGCACAGCGGCTCGGGGGCAGGCAAAGCGACTGCGGGTACCAAAAAGTAAGGGCGGACCTCCCGATCCGCCCTTAGAATACCCGCGCAGATCGCCTGTATTAAGGCGATGCGACGAAATCCACGTCGGTAAGGGCGTCGACCAGGTTTACGACACGTGTTGCGTTCACAAACGTGACATTCCTGGCGCTGACGCTTACGACATAGGTCCCGCCGGTCTGGACCTGAGCGAATTGATAGTATCCAAACGCATTCGTAACGGCGGTCATCGGTCCTGACAGGCTGTTTCCGGAAAGGGTGACCCTCACATTCTTGAGACCGTTACCCGAGGCCGATACGACCCTGCCGGCCACACCGACAGTCGCGGCAGTCGGAGCAGCAGGTACCCCGACCGACCAGTCGGAGAAGCTGCTGATACCCGTGACGCTGGCGGTGTGATTCGCAACGTTGACAGTACTTGCCGGGAAGAAGCTCGGCAGACCGCCGGAAACCCGAGCGACCTTGTATGTCGACTCGTTGCCCGCCACGTCACCCACCAAGTACTGGAAGGTAAGATCCGTGGTCAGCCCTGAGCCATTTAGCGTCCAGTATCTCTGGATCGATGTCAGGGCGTTCATGTTCGGGTGCGGGCCCTGGTTCGCCTTGATCGTAAGCGAGGTTGGGAATGTTCCACCCGTCACATTGGCCGTCACTGGCGAATAGCCGTTCGCGGTACCCACGTCGTACACGTTGCTGCCCGTTGCACAGATGTTGCGAACGAGATTCCCAAGCACGTAACTTGAGGCTCCGCCGCCTGTCACGGTCGCACCACATGCAATGGTCACCGCGTTGGCGCCGGCGTTGAGCTGACCGCCAAGGAAGAGGTTTCCATTGAGCGTGACATTGCCCCCCAACGTATCTCCGGTGTTGCCGATCATGTTGTAATAGCTGCCGCCCGCGATGGCACCCGCTGTCGAATGCACAACCTCATCGCCCCCGATACTGGGACTGACCGCCGACCGAGGATCACTATCAATGTCGCTTGTGACAGCGCCGAGCGGAGTGCCCGCCGCGAGGAGCGGGCTCGTGCCCAAGAGATGCAGGTCCACTGTTCCAGTCGCGCTGACAAATGATGGACCGACGGCGACCGAGTTTGCGTCCTTCCCAGTAAATGCCTGCCAACCAGCTAAAGCCGGGACGGCCGTCGGTACGCCGCCACTGCTGCCACCGGTTCCCCCAACATTCTGCGCCGAGTAGTCGTTGAAGTTGCTCGAGGAAAAGATGGCCGCGACGGCCGGACCGTCAATGATCGCATACCGCGTTCCAACCGTCTGGGTATTCGCAAGAACGTTGTCCCGCAGATCGATCCCACCTGCCGTTGAGGCGGCGGCGGCGATATTGATCGCCGCGGTGACACTGCCGCTGTTGACCTCATTTGTGTTCATGAGAACGCTGTTGTGGGAGATCTGGTAGCCACTTCCACTGTCGACCATGATCCCGTATCCATTATCCGCCGAGCTTGACGCCGCAAAGCCTTGTGAGGCGACATCCCAGATGAAGTTATTTGCCGCTAGTATGTTCGCCGGCGAGGACGTGGTGCTGAAGTAGAGGCCGTTGCTCCCCCAACCGGCTGTATTGTTTTGTTTGATGTCGCTGATCCTGTTACGGGTGATAGCTCCGCCGTTCACGAGCAGCGCAACCTGGATGCCTGACATCGTCGCAGATGTTGTCGTCGAAGAGCTAACACCCGCAATGCTGTTGTTGGTGATGGTGAAATTCTGGGAATTGCCGATCAACATGCCGCGGAATGAGAGCTTGTCGGCCGCGACGGTCGAGCCTAGATTATTTCCGGTGACAAGCCAGTTCTGATCGAATGTGGTTCCGTTACCCCGCAGGTAAAGTCCATTCTGTGCCCGGAAAATGGAATTATTTTGAATAACATTATTCGAGTTTGGGAACTCGGCGTCATTGCCAAGTGTGACGCCGCTGCCCGACAACAGGCCGGCGACAACGGGTGTGCCCGCATTGCCTGAGATGTTGCAGTTCTCGATCGTGTTGTTGTTGGCCCCGTTGACGGCGCTGCTGGTGATCCAAACTACCACACCACCTGTGTTGCCAAAGGTGAGCGTTAGACTGCGATCGGTGCCGTTTGAGAGCGAGCCGTCGATGGTGACCTTGTCGGCACCGTTTAGCCTGATCAACGCCGCGTTGGTCCCCGATGTACCGGAGATGGTACGTGCGGCTCCACTCGGTTTGATGGTGACGCTGAAACCGCCCGGCAGCTCATTCAGCGCGTTCGTGCCTGTCTCGGACGTGAGGTCGGAGATGATGTTGATCGCGATATTCCCTGAGGCACCCGCGCCGTTGAGAGCCTCAAAGATGCCGCCGGAGTTTGTAAGCGAGGCATAATTGCCCCCTGTGCCGACCGTGTAGGTGCCGCCGGCCAGTGGTGTTACCACAAAGACCGTGCCCGAGACTATATCGTTCGCACTATTTTGATCGCCAGGCAGCTCCGCGATCGCCTGTGTCGTGTAGCTTCCGGGCGTTGCTATCGTGGCATCCGGGAACGTCGTCGTCGTGCCAGCGCCGGAACCCAGAGAGGGTAAGCTTGCCGTCTGGTTGTAAACAACGTTGCTCAAGGCATCAAGTATCTTGAAGCGTACCGGGACATTTGTCTGCGTCGCGGTCCCGTTATTTTGGAATGACGCCTGTACAGTGAACCCAATTCCCGCTGGGCGCGTCGAGCCGCTCGGCGGATTGACTATCGCAGTCGCCGAAATGTCATTGGTCGGCGGAGGCGGTCCATTTGGCTCATCGGCGCCGACGGTCGGCGGTGGAATACGTGTTTCACCGTCAATGTCCGTTGTAACGCCCACATCCACACCGGTATGAACCAGCGTGGAGACACTCTGTATATGAAGGTCGGTGCCCGAGAGGTAGAGCGGATCTACTTTTTTGGTGGCGCTGTCGTTTGTACCACCGGTCAGCAGAGTGCTCGTGTAAGCACGGAAGTTCGTCGCTGGCGTGGTGGTCGTCGGATCAAAGTTTGCCTGTGTGTAAAAGCCTGTTCCCGAAGTTGTTCCGGCCTGACCTACGCCCTGAGTGGCAGTCGGCGATGCCCCATTGTAGTAGTCGTTGGAGTTGAGCGTCAGCGCCATGGCGCTAGTTGCGCCCGAGGGCAAGAAAACCGCGACATGCGCAGACGACGAGGATCCGCCCGTCACATTGTTCACAAAGATGTTGTCCCGGGCGTCAACCCCGGTGAGTGTTGTCGACGTTACCATGAAGGCCGCACTCACGGCGGTGGTTGCTCCGGGAATAGCTCCCGTCATGTTCACGCTGTTGTGATAGATTTTGTGGCCCGTTCCCAAGGCTACGCGGATACCCGTAGAATTGAACGTCGTGCTAAAAAGCCCGCCAGTCGTGACGTTGTGGGTGACATTTGTGACAAAGTTGTTGCGGATGACGTTATTAACTCCCCCACCAATATTTATCCCGTGTGCCTCCCAGGTGTCCGGTGCGTTATTCTTCGCACGGTTGACCTTATTGCGCTCCACCGTGAACGTACCGGCGGCCGTGGTCCCGAGGATACCGCCGATATCAATAGCACGGTTGGCCGAGCTGGTGCTGGCGGCAACATACCCTTCCGTGTAAACCGTGTTTCCGGCAACAGAGCCGTTTGCGGACCCCTGCGCCGTGATACCGACCGAGTACACCTGGTCCGCCGCTCCGGCGGTGGAATTGCCGATCAGATTATTAGTGACCGCCAAGCCTGGGAATACCGTCGTCGCCGCCCCGTCTACCGCGATCCCCCGGGCGCATGTGTTTATTGCATTGTTGTTGATCAGCAGATTTGCGGCCGTCGCACCCGTGCCGATCGTGGTTGCGACCGATGCGATCGCACCTGGCGCCGTCGTGGCGCTCACAGTCGAGGCTCCAGCCGTGGCGAGGATGCCGTAAGTTGTATTTTCGGTACCGGTCGAGCTGCTGGCGCCGCTGACATTGCGGCCCGTTGCGCTGCCGAGCAGATTCACGTTCTTTACGACGTCATTATCCGCACTCGTGACGATAGTTGTCGCCAAAGCTATTCGCACGACAGAGGTGAATGTGACCGTATTTGCGGCCGTGTTTTGAATCGTGAGATTACGATTTATGCCAGCACTGTTCGGATTGTCGCCGTCAATGGTGACGTTATCTGCGCCGTTCAACTCGATCAGCCCTCGACCGGTCGCCGTTGCTCCTGCGACCGTGATGTTATCGCTCACCGGGCGGATCAACACGGAGGTGTAACTTGCTGATCCGGCTCCGTTGCTGTTAAGGACCACCGGAGCAGTTTCTGTGGTGTTGCTGGCAATGCTTATCGTGACCGCACCCTGGTGAGTTCCCGCGTTGATCGCGTCAACCGCGCCCTTGAGCGTCGCGTAGCTTGTTGGCCCTGTCGTCCCGGCTGTCGCTGTCACGGTGACAACGGGACAGATCGCGAACGTAAACACCGCATTGCCAAGATTCGTAGCGCCGTCCTGTGATTGGAGCGTTGCCGTCAATGTGCTGCCGCAGGCGAGGCCCGGATCGGCGGTAAAGGTGAATGACTTCGTGCCGGTGCCTCCGCCTTGCGTAATGACGCCATAGGTCTGAGGAGAACTTGGGCTCTGAACCCCGCCGGTGGGCTGCAGTGTTGCGACGAGGTTAGTCGTGTCCGCAGTGCCGTCATTGCGGAGCGTAAAGTTGACGGTCACCGTCTCACCGGGATCGATAGCTCCATTACTGTTGGGATCGGTCACGAGGGACGAGCCGCCGGGATTTATCAATGCGACCCCTGACAGGCACACGGGCACATTTGTGGTGTTGCCGTTCGTAATAACAAAACTCCCGGTTGCCGGGCCAAACCCTGACCTGCTCACCGCGAAGGTATGGTTACCAGGCGCGAGAGTTCCGTCATAGGTTCCCGCCGCGATGCTCGCGCCATATGCGATGCCGTCGATGGTTACCAATGCGTTCGCAACGTTTGCCGCGGTCGAACAATTTGTGATCGCGAAATGTGCGGTCCCCTTTTGGGGCGCAGTGCAAGTTGGGAATTTAAAGCTGCCGACACGGGTCTGCCACCCGGTGCTGCTCGTGGTCTGGTAATATTCGTTGGTGTACCAGAAGGTGCAGTCATCCGTCGGGTCGACGGTCAATGCGGAATAATCGCCCCAGCGATTGCCGGTGCTCGTCTGCGAGCCGGATCCATTTATCAACGTCGCCTCGCCCTGGGCTAACCCGCCGGCAGGATCTGTGGACAGCCTCCCCGCGTAGCGGATGCCCGGCGAGACGCTTGTCGCGTCTGACACGCTAAAACCGAGCGCAAGATTCCCCTGATTATCCTCTGCCGCGCTTCCCATCCAACGGCTAGTTGTGTCGGCGCCTGGGGCATACGTCGCCTGCTCCTGCACCACAAAGCTCCCGGCGCCGGTTTTACGCAACTCGTAATATCTGGGTGCCGCACGGAAGGTGCCAAACGTGGTCGACGCGGGCGCACCTACGGTATGGGTCATCACCAGCGTCTCGTACGTGCCAAAGTTGCGGTACTGCAGCCGGTGCATCAAGCGGTCCGTGATGGCGTCCAATCCCGTTGTCGAGGTGCTGCCCGGCTGGGGAACAGCGGAACGCCCCTGATTCGTCGTCGGCGTCGTGACGCTGAAACCCGCGACCGCGAGCGGAGCGTTGTATGTACTCTCCGGCCGCTCTGTGAATGTCGAATTTGCGGGAGTCGTAAAGTCCGAATGAAAGTCGAAGAGTCGCAGTCCGTTGGCTGGGTCGCCGAAATCCGTAGCCGTCACGTACACAAATGTATTCGGTCGGCCTGCAGGCGGCGGAGTCAGTCCGTCGAAGTCAGAAGGCAGCGACCCGCCTATCGCTTCCGGAAAACTCGCTAAACTTAGGCTGAAGTAGATGTAATTCGCAGTGGGATCACCTGCGAGCATCTTGACGCGATTGAACGAATAAACACCTGTTCCGTTGAAGGTATCACCGGGCTCAGTGAATTGGTGCACCATCATGTAATAGCCATCTGGCCATGCACCTATCTTCGGATAGTCGGGGAATTCGCTACCCGGGGTTATGAAATCATAGGCGTAGTAAGCTCCCGTCGGGTCGGGTGTCTTAGAGATGGCGATGCACTCGTGGAAGGGCGGCGTGGTGCCCGTACCCGTAAAGCCGAATTGGCTAAGGATCCATCGATCAGCCAGCTTATCGTAAAGGACGACGGGGTCGCCCTGATCGGCCGTCGAGCAAACACCGCCGGGGCCTCCATTCGCGACCGTGAAGAGGGTACTGAGCTTGAAAGCGCTCGTGAGCGGCGTGCCCGTTTTGTTAAACACGCGGACCAGCAGATTGTCCTGCTGGACGTAATGATTTGGCCCCACATAGCCATTGGTGTCTGGGGGAGAGAGAGCTCCAAATCCTGCGGCCGCATTGTCCGTTGCGCCAAGTCCCTCAAAGGTGAGGATCGGAGCCGGCATGGCGGTCGGCGCCAAAAATGTCTGCAGAGCCTCATCCTTGACGAGACCGCCCGGTTGTGACGCAGAGGCAAGTGCCTCGAGCGTCGGGTGCTTGATAGGGGGGTTCTCCGCCGCCTCTCTTTCATCGCCATCAGTCTCTACCGGCGGGAGAGCCCTTACCCCCCGTCTCTTGCCTGCGATCTCCGAAACACGGCGCGTCTCACCAAAAGCGACGGCACTAGCCGAGTACGGTTTTGGCGTCTGTCGCTTGACCGCACTTGCCCCGGTCGAGGGCGGCGAGATCAACGCAATGGTCGCGATGGCAGAAACCGTGATGAGTAGTAGGACGACGGTGATCTTTAGGCTTTTTCTCTTCAGTAAGGACACGGGGAACCTCCAGGTGGCAGATAAGCGGCGCTGCACGTCGCCAGCAAAATTGGTTTCTTAGCTTCTAAAAGAAGTACGGTGGCGGAATTATTACTCCGTTACTTTGACTAAGTCAAGCGTTTGTTCAAGATCGTCTGCACCGGTCACAACGAAAGAGGTGGGGCGGCTCTGCGCCGTCCCACCTCAAAATGATCGGTGTGATCTGAAGTTCAGCTCTTCTTGTGCGAGGCCTTGCGGCCGGAGCCGCCGGCCTTTTTGCCCCCGCCATCCTGCTTGTTAACGGTGGCCCAAGCCCTGCTCTCGGCCTCCTTTTTAGAGACGCCCTTCTTCTCGTATCCCTTCTCGATGTGATCGGCTTTCCTTTCCTGTTTCTTCGTGTATTTCGTGCCTGGCATAGTCTTTCTCCTCAGCCATGGGAATGGCTGACTTTAGTTTTCTTCGCCGCGGATCAGAAGTTTGTTGCGCAGATTACACTTCCATTCGCGCACCGTGAACGTGATAACATACTTCAAAACTTAGTGAAAAAACTCGAGCTTCCATCGCAGGGCCTCAATACGCTGTTTGGCGTTCAGGACCAAAACATCAAGTATCTCGAATCGCTTCTCGACGTGAATATCGGCGCTCGCGGCAATGAGCTGTTGATCGACGGCGACGAAGAGGACATCCGCACCGTCGAGTCGATCCTAAACGATTTTGGCGAGCTCTTCGCGGAGGGCAACACCTTTACGGACAAGGAGCTGAAGGATGCTTTCAAGCAGATCGCCGACGATCGAGCGTACTCGCTGAAGGACCACTTTCAGAAGGCGCGATTCAATCCGTCCGGCAAGAAAACCGTCGCTCCAAAGACTGCGAATCAGCGCAAGTACCTCGATGCGATCGCGTCGAATGACCTTGTCTTCGGCATCGGTGTCGCCGGTACGGGAAAAAGCTTTCTTGCGGTCGCGATGGCGGTCGACGCTTTATTCAAAAAGCAGGTCAGCCGCATCATCCTCACGCGGCCCGCGGTCGAGGCGGGCGAGCGGCTCGGCTTTTTACCGGGCGACCTGCAGGATAAGGTCGATCCGTATCTCCGGCCGCTCTATGACGCATTGTTTGACCTCGTGGACGCCGAAAAGGTGACAAAGATGCTCGAGAAGCGCATCATTGAGATCGCACCCCTCGCCTTCATGCGAGGGCGCACGTTGAGCGACGCCTTCATCATTCTCGACGAGGCCCAAAACACCACGAGCGAGCAGATGAAGATGTTCCTCACACGCATCGGTTTTGGCTCAAAGGCCGTCGTCACAGGTGACAAGACGCAGATCGATCTGCCCCGCGGTCAGAAAAGCGGCCTCAAAGAAGCCGAGCACATCCTAAAGGATATTGACGCCATCGAATTCGTCTACTTCTCCGACAAAGACGTCGTTCGCCATAAACTCGTCCAGATGATCGTCAAAGCCTACGAAGAACATACGGACCGTCCTCCCCATCCGGATGAGGAGAGATGAAGGTTGTTTTTACCCCATCGTACGATGAACAGGTAGCGTTTGCGGCAGCGCATCAAAAGCGCTATCGGCCGCGGCTCACATCGATGCTTTCGAATGCTTTCGTCGCCCTTAATCTTGTGCTCATTCCGGCTGCGCTGATATTCGATAATCGAGCCGTATTCGGAATCACTGCCTTTGCTCTGAACCTCGCCCTATATTTCTTACTTTCCTGGCAGCAACGAAGAGTTCTTCGAGCCTACTACGAAACTGTCTGGCCAACTCTAGAAAAAAATCTTTGTGAAATCGACCTAGATGAGGAAGGAGTTTCCTGCAGGCACGCTGGTAATCGCAACTTCATTCCATGGCCAAATGTCCGTAACATCTTCCAAAACAAGCAACTGGTGATACTCGATGGCGGTCATACGCAAATACTCGCGTCAAAGCGCGGCTTCGCAACCGAAGATGACGCCAAGGCTTTCGTGACTGAGGCTAAGCAACGTTCCACTGATTCTCAGGCATGACCGAGCTCTACAACGTCCAACGAAAAGTGCATCTCGATGTCAGGCCGGTGCGAGCCTTTGCGGAGACGCTTTGCGAGCACGTGCATGAGGCGTTTGGGAGCTCGTTTGCGACAGCGTTGATCTCCGACCGCAGGATGAAGGAGCTGAATTCATTATTTCGTGGGAAGAGCGAGACGACCGATGTGTTGTCATTCCCGCATTCGGCGGATCAATTCGATAAGAGCGATGCGCTGACGCAGTCGGGTGCCAACGGCGGTCCGACCAAAGGCCTCACTCTCATTTTTTTGGGGGATATAGTGATCTCCGCCGAGCAGGCCGAGCGGCAGGCAAAGGCCAATCGCCTGTCATTGGAGCGTGAAATAAAGCAGCTTATTCTTCACGGCCTGCTCCACCTTTGCGGCTATGATCATGAGCGTGATAATGGCGAGATGAACGCTCGCGAACTCGATCTGCGCAAAAAGCTTAAGATCTGATACTCCACCAGCGGCAATTGTCTGCTAATCTGTGAACGCCAAAAACAACAAACAAACTTATGGCTGACGGTCCTAAAACAAGCGATCCCTGTGTGATGGTGATCTTTGGAGCGACGGGCGACCTGATGAAGCGCAAGCTTTTGCCTGCTCTCTACAATCTGGCGAAGGAAGATTTCCTGCCGCACAAATTTGCGATCATCGGTGTCGGGCGGCAAGAGATGTCGAGCGACGAATTTCGCAAGATGATGCTCGGCGAGCTGAAGGAGTTTGTCGATGGGACTGACAGCAAGCTCCTCAAGTGGTTCGAGGAACGCACCTTCTACACCGGCGGTGACTTTGACGACGACAAAAAGCTCTTCAGCGATCTGAAGGACATGATCGGCGACGTCACGACCAAGCTCCAGATCCCGCACAATTACTTCTTTTACCTTGCGACGCCGCCGACACTTTTCGCGACGATAGCGCAAAAGGTCGTCAAGAACGGTCTCGGCAAGGAGGAGGACGGCAACTGGCGGCGGTTCATCTTTGAGAAACCATTTGGCCGCGATCTCGATTCTGCAAAAAAGCTCAACGCGTCGTTGCTCCGCGTGCTAAAGGAGCGTCAGATCTACCGCATCGATCATTACCTCGGAAAAGAGACGGTGCAGAACATTTTGGTCTTTCGCTTTAGCAACAGCATCTTTGAACCGATCTGGAACCGCAATTTCGTGGATAGCGTTCAGATCACCGTTGCAG